>JAKAZX010000340.1 GCA_021826485.1 Pseudomonadota bacterium
TGGCACGACACGCCCGAGGGCGCGCTGGCCGCCGCCGGCCTGGCCCTGGCGGAACGCCAGATCGGCCGCGCGCGGGGCTGGCGGCTGGCGGCGCTGCACGCGACACCCCCCGGCACCCGGCCGGTGTTGGAGGCCGAGGGGGCGGCGCCCGACGCGCTCGGCCGGCCGCTGCCCGAACCGCTGCTGCCGGTCGCCGCCTGCGCCGGCCGGCTGCGCCACTGGCCGCTCGACCCGGCCGCCGGCATGGCGGGGATGAGCGTGCTGGACGGGCGGATCAGCACGGTCGGCGCGGCGCACCCGATCTGCCGCGTGCGGCTGCACGGCGTGACCGACCCGGCGCTGGCGGCGGCGTTCACCGCCGGGCTGGACCTGGCGCTGGCGCCGGAGACGCTGGCCGCCGCGGCGCTCGGCCTCGCCGGGCGCAGCGTGCCGGCAGGGGCGCCGCCCGCGGTCGCCGAGGGGCAGAGCATCAGCGCCGCGCTCGCCGCCCTGCTGGCGCGGGAAACCGCGGTGCTGGTGCGCCTCGCCCCGCTGGCGGCGTCCGGCACGGGGACCGAGCCGGTGCACCAGATGCGGGTGGCGCTGCGCCGCCTGCGCTCCGCACTCACGCTGTTCCGCCGCGCCATTGACGATGCGGCCTTGCAGGCGCTGCGGCCGGAGCTGAAGCAGTTGGCGCAACTGCTCGGCCCGGCGCGCGACTGGGACGTGTTCGCCGCCGGCACCGGTGCCGCCGTCGCCACCGCCCTGCCGGAGGACCGCGCCATCGTCCGGCTGCTCGCCGCCGCCACGCGCAGGCGGGCGGAGAGTTACGCCGCGCTGGCCGCCCATCTGCACGGGCCGGCGTTCCGGGGGCTGTGCCTGCGCCTGGCCTGGCTGGCCGCGCAACGGCCGTGGGAGCGGCCTGACGACCCGGCGCAGGCGCGGCCGCTGGCGGAATTCGCCGCCCGCGAACTGGCCCGCCGGCGCGCCCGCGTGCGCGCCCGCGGCGCCGACCTGACCACGCTGCCGGCGGACGCGCTGCACGCCCTGCGCATCGAGGTGAAGCGCCTGCGCTACGCCTGCGAGTTCTTCGCCCCGCTGTTCCCCGCCCGCGCGGTCCGCCGCCTCATCCGCCGCACCAGCGCGGTGCAGGAGCGGCTGGGCCACATCAACGACGGCACGGTGGCCGCCGGCCTGCTGGCCGCCCTCGGCGGGCCGGCGCGCGGCTATGCCGCAGGGGTGGTCACCGGCTTCGTCGCCGCCGAGCGCCAGCGCGCCGCCGCCAGGGCCGACCGCGCCTGGCGCCGCCTGCGCCACGCGGCGCCGTTCTGGACCTAGCGGGCGGCCGGCTTCCGTTTTGTTAAAGGAACGATATGGGCGTGCGTCGGCACCGTCACCCGGCCGCATCCGCGTCCGCGTCGCGGCGGCCCGCAGGCGCGTGGGCGATGCGGCGGGACGGTGCGGCCGGTGCGTCGGCCGAGGTGGCGCGCGCGGGCGGGGATGCCCGGGTTTCGCGCGGGACCCGGGCGGCGGGGTGCCGGGATCGGGTCCGCCGCGTCGGCCGCCGCTTCGGCCGCCCGCTGCGCCACGGCGGCGGCGGCGAAGGCCGCGACCACCCGGCGGCACCGCCGCCGCATCAGCCCCACCAGCAGCCCCGCCAGCACCTGCCCCGCCAGTTGCGCCGCAATCTCGCGACACAGCAGGTCGATGATGGCGGCAAACTGGACTTCCAGCGGAATGGGGGAAGCAGGTCTCACGGGGGAGAGTTAGATCATATAACGCCCACGCTGGGCAAGCGGAACGTTCGGCCTCCGGGTGCGGCGCCGCGCACTCAGGCTGACGGGGCGGTCAGCCGGTTCCACAGCAGCGCGAAGGCGGCGCCGATGCCGTAACCCGTCACCCCGGTCAGCGCGACCAATCCGGCGGCTTGCGCGATGTTGAACCCTTCGATCAGATAGACCGGGCGAATGAAATGCAGCCAGAATATGAAATCCATGACGATCTGGGCGAAGCCGCTGGCAACGAGCAACGCCCACAGCAAATGCGTGCCGCCAAGCAGGCATCCCAGCACGAGGCCCGTACCGTGGACGCCGATCCTCCCCTGTTGCTTCTGCTGAAGGCCGAGGACCTGGCTGCTCATTGATGCCACTCCATGCGCGTTCGCGCATCGCCAGAGTATCGCACTCCGCCGCCGGCCGATTGATCCATCTCAACGACACCGGCCCGCCGCCACGCCGCGGCGGTGCAGGCTGCGCACGATCGCGTGCTGTCCAGGCACCCCGGCGCGCGTCTGCGATCGTCGCGGTCCCGCGGTGCGCTGGGCGGGCCTGCACGGCACCCCCACCCTTGCGCCCCGCCCCTTCGCGCCCTACTGCTCGCGCGATACGCGCATGGGGATGGGGTCCCCCAAAACCGCCCGTCCGGGCTGATGACTCCTGCTGCGCAACCGGTGCGCAGTGGGTGGCCCGTACCCCGCCGCCCCCGCCGCACGAGGGACGGAGGATTCGGGCATGGCCGACACCATCTGGATCGCACTTGGGGGCGCGCTGGGCAGCGTCGCGCGCTACTGGTTCGCCGTCTGGTGGGCACCGCTCAGTCGCGACCTGCCGTGGGGCACCATCGCGATCAACATCATCGGCTCGTTCGCCATCGGCTTCTTCGGCACGCTGACGGCGGAGGGCGGGCGGCATCCGCTGCCGGACACGGCGCGGCTGTTCTTCATGGTCGGCGTGTGCGGCGGGTTCACCACCTTCTCCTCCTTCAGCCTGCAGACGCTCGATCTGCTGCGCGGCGGCGCGCCCTGGCGGGCGGTTGCCAACATCGCGCTGTCGGTCGCACTCTGTCTCGGCGCGGTCGCGCTGGGCCATCTCGCCGCCGCGCAGATCAACGGCGGCGCACGGCAGATCGCCCAGACCCCGCCGGAGGAGATCGCCTCGTGACCACGCAGCCCACGGTGCTCGCGGTGCTGGCCGATGCCGGCGAGGCGGCGCACTGCCTCGATGCCGCGGTTGCGGCGATGGCGCCCCTGGCGGGGGCGCGGCTGGTCGCCCTGCATGTCCGCCCCGACCCCGACAGCACCATCATCCCCAGCGAGGAAATCCTCACGCCCCGGCAGCGGGAGGCGCTGATGCTGCAGGCGGCGAGCGAGGCGGCGGCGCTGCAGGCCGGCTTCATCGACTGGCGGGCGCGCCAGCCGCCCGGCCTCGCCGCGCAGTGGCGCGACGTGGCCGGCGACGTGGCGCAGGTGGTGGCGCGGCAGGGACGCGGGGCGGCGCTGATCGTGATGGCGGCGCCCGGCCCGCACCCGCACGGCCGCGCGGAGGCGGCGTTCCGTGCCGCCCTGTTCGATGCGCACCGCCCGCTGCTGCGCGTGCCGCAGGACGCGGCCGCCCGCGCCCCGCGCCGCATCGCCATCGGCTGGAAGGACAGCGCGGTGTGCCGCAGCGCGATCGCCGAGGCAGCACCCTGGCTGCGCCGCGCCGAACGGGTGGACGTGCTGCACAGCGTCGCCCGCACGCGCAGCGAACTCGACGCCGCGGGCGCGCTGCTCGCGGGTCTCGGCATCCGCGCGAACCTGCACGCGCTGGATCACGGCGCGGCGCCGGTCGGCATCCGCCTGCTCGCCGAGGCCGCGTCGCTTGGGGCCGACTGGCTGGTGATCGGCGCGTGGCGCCGTCCGCCGTTCGCCGAATGGCTGCTCGGCGGCGTCACGCGCGTGGTACTGCGGGAGGCGCGGCTGCCGGTGTTCCTGATGCACTGACGGCGCTGCCGCGCCGCGCCGGCATCCGTAAGGTCGGTGTAAGCGGGGCGGGGCAGGCTGCGCGGCGTCAACCACGCCGAACGGAGCCGCAATGTCCCGCCCGCTGCCGCCGCCCGCCCTCGCCGCCCCGCTGTTCGCCGCCCTGCTGCTCGCCGTGCCGCTGCTGCTCGCCGGCCCCGCCGCCGCCGAGGAATCGTGCAGCCTCAGCGGCCCGATGATGAGCAAGGAGGCGATGACGAAAAACCTGCAGGACCGCGGCTACGTCACCATCCGCAGCCTCGCCGCGCATAACGGCTGCTATGAGGCGAAGGGCCTGGACGCCAAGGGCAAGCGCTTCGAGCTGGAGCTGAACGGCGCCACCGGCGCGATCGTCAATGCCGAGTAGCGGCGGGCCGCCCGCCCGGCGCGGCAGCGCGCCGGCGGACACCTTCGTCTGGGACGGCCTCGTGCGGCTGTTCCACTGGAGCACGGCGGCGCTGGTCGCCATCGCCTTCGTCATCGACAACCGCGCCGTCCACGAGGCGGCCGGGCTGACCGTGCTGCCGATCGTCGCGCTGCGCATCCTGTGGGGCTTCGCCGGGCCGGCGCACGCGCGGTTCAGCGATTTCGTCAAGCGTCCCGCCACCATCATCGCCTATCTGCGCGCCCTGCTGGCGGGGCGGCCGCCGCGCTACCTC
>JAKAZX010000341.1 GCA_021826485.1 Pseudomonadota bacterium
ACGAGCACCAGGACGAGGACGACGACGACGAGGAGGAAGAAGAGGAACCGGGGCGCGAGGACGACTGACGGCGCACCGTGAGCGGGACGCCGGACGGGCGCGCGCGGCTCGCCGCACTGTTCGCCGAACTGGGCATCGCGGTCGAGGAGGTTGCGCATCCGCCCGTGTTCACGGTGGCGGAGGCGGCGGCGCATCCGCACGGGCTGCCCGGCGCGGACACCAAGAACCTGTTGCTGCGCGATGCCGGCGATGCGCTGTTCCTGGTCACGCTGCGCGCCGACCGCCGCGCCGACCTGAAGGCGCTGCCGGCGCTGATCGGGGCGAAGCGCCTGTCCTTCGCGTCGGCGGAGCGGCTGGCCGATGCGCTCGGCGTGCAGCCGGGGGCGGTGACGCCGCTCGCGCTGGTCAACGATGCGGCGCATCGCGTCAGCTTCGCGCTGGACCGCGCACTGGCGGAGGCGGGGCGGATCATCTGCCATCCGCTGGTCAATACCGCCAGCGTCTCGATCGCCACCGCCGACCTGCTGCGCCTGCTGGAAGCGATCGGCGCCGCGCCGCGCATCATCGACCTGGATGCGCACTGACGGCGCCGGTCAGGCGAAGATCCGGCCCAGCGTCGCATCGTCCAGCGCGGTGTCCACCAGCACGCCGTCGGGCAGGCGCGGGCGGATATAGGCAGCGTAGTTGGCGGGCGTGATCATGGCCGGCAGCACCATCTGCCGCTTCGCGACACTGCCGCCGGCAAGCAGTGTCATGGCGGCGCGCAGCGCGATCACGCCCTGCCAGCTCGGCTCGGACATCAGGCCGAAATCGAACGCCGGCGCCCGGCCCGCCGACGCGGCGGCATACAATTTGAGCAGGCCGTTATAGTCGTCGCCGGTCACCGGAACGAGCGGCCGGCGCGCGGTGATCAGCGCATCCAGCGCGCCGGCCGCGTCCTGGCCGCCGTCGCACCAGATGCCGGCAATGTTCGGCAGCGCCGCGGCCAGTCCCGCCATCACCGCGCGCGCGCGGTCGCGCTGCCACCAGGCATCGGCGAAATGCAGCACGGTGATGCCGCCGCCCTTGAACGCCAACTGCGCGCCGGCCCAGCACGCCGCGGTGTAGGGATTGCCGGGCACGCCGCCCAGCCCGACGACGCCGCCCTTGCCGTGCAGCGCCGCCGCCAGCCACGCGCCGAGGGCCTGGCCCTTCTGCGCCGGGTCGGTGCCGACATAGCTGCTCCAGTGTTCGCCGCGCACCGGCAGATTGAACGGGATCGTGACGATGCCCTGGGCGGTCGCATCCGCAAGCCCCGCCGTCAGCGCGTCGGGGGAGTTTGGGATGCACAGGATCGCATCGACCCGCGCGCGGATCAGCGCGGTGATGTCGGAAATCTGCCCGCTGACGCTGCCCTTGGCGTCGCGCACCAGAAGTTGCGCGATCTGCGGCCCGTGGGACGCGACCTCCTGGCGGATTGCGGCGAGGCACATGGCGCGCCACGGCGTCGCCCCGTAGCCGTCGGAGAATCCGATGCGCCAGGGCGCGGGTCTTGCCGTGCCGGCAATCATGCCGCCCTGCGGCGTGATGGTGGCCCGCGCGATCGGGTCGGCGGCGGCGCGCGCCGGCGCGGCGAGGATGGCGGCGCCGGCGGCGGCGGCCAGCAGGCGGCGGCGGGGAAGCGGGTGCGGCATCATGCAACTCCTTGCGCTGTCACATGGCGTGCCCTGCCAAACGGGCCAGCCCTGCACTGCGGCGCGGAGAGCGCGAGCAGCGCGTCAACGCCCGCGATCAAATCGACGCCAGACGGCAGAATTGAAGTGTTTTTCCCACAGCATCGTGAATGGGATTCAGCGGTGTCATAGTCTCTACTTACCAACGCTCGACGGTCCAATTTGCCACACCATGCGTTACTGTCTACTGGCAAGCATGTCGGCGGCGTGGCGATGGAGGGTACGACGGCGAAGCTTCTGGAACAGGATTTTGCCGCCGGCGAACAGGCGCCGGAGCCGCCTGCGGTCGTGTTCGCACCGCCGCTGGTCAGCATCGGCATGCCCGTCTTCAACGGTGCCAACTACGTCCACAAGGCGATCGAGTCGATCCTGGCGCAGACCTTCACCGACCTGGAACTGATCATCTGCGACAACGCCTCCACCGATGCCACCGGGGAGATCTGCCGCGAGTATGCGGCGCGCGATCCGCGCGTGCGCTACATCCGCAATCCGCAGAACCTGGGTGCCGGCCCGAATTTCGACCGCTGCTTCCACCTCGCCCGCGGCGGCTATTTCCAGTGGGCGGCGCATGACGACATGCTGGCCCCGGACTACGTCGCCCGCGCCGTGGAGGCGCTGGAGCGGGCGCCCGATGCGCTGCTGTGCGTCGCCGGCATCGTCGAGATCGGGGCGGATGACCAGGTGCTGCGGCGCTACGCGACCGATCTGGCCGACATGGCCTCGCCCGATCCGGCGCGGCGCTTCGGCTGCGTGATCCATTCGCATCACCAGTGCGAGGATTTCTTCGGCGTCTATCGCCGGCGCGCGCTGCTCGGCACCGGGCTGATCGGCACGTTCAGCGGATCGGACCGCGTGCTGCTGGCCGAGGTTGCGCTGCGCGGCCCGTGGGTCCGCCTGCCGGAGCATCTGTTCCTGCACCGCGAGCACGCGGCGCGGGCAACCCGTGCGCTGCTGCTGAAGGATCGCGCCGCGGCGGTGCGCTGGCTGACACCGCAGGCCCGGCCGCGGCAGGGGCGGCTGTTCCACCTCGTGCTCTATCGCGACTACTGGCGCGTCGTGCAGCGCAACGTGCCCCCCGGGCAGCGCTGGGGCTGCTACCGCGAACTGCTGCGCTGGTGGTTCACCGACGGGCATTTCGCCGACGTGCTGCGCGACCTGCTGCAAAGCATCGACCCGCATCTGCTGCGCCTGGTTCGGCGCATCAAGCGGGCAACCGTTGGCACGCATCGCGACCTGCGCTCGGGCAGCCTGCCGACGCTGGAAAGCTGAGCGTCGCCGCCGTCAGCGGAGCAGTTCGTACGGGCCGCCCATCTCCAGCGCGCGCGCGTAGGCGGGGCGGGCGTGGATGCGGGCCAGCCAGTCCGCGATCGCCGGGCGGGCCGCATCGCCGCCGGCCCGCGCCGCCGCCGCTTCCAGCGGGAAGCTCATCTGCACGTCGGCGGCGCTGAATTCCGCCCCGGCGAACCACGGGCGCGCGGCCAGCTCGCGTTCGACGAAATCCAGGTGCAGCTTGGTCTGCGGCCCGATGAACCCGTCGCGCAGCGCGGCGGCGATGCGGCGCGCCACCGGGCGGACCAGCCACGGCACCTGCGGCCCGGCGATGCGGCTGGCGATCAGGCCCAGCAGCAGCGGCGGCATCAGCGAGCCTTCGGCGTAATGCAGCCAGTAGGTGTAGCGCAGCCGCTCCGGCGTGCCCGGCGGCGGGCGCAGCCGGCCATTGCCGACCTGCTCGACGAGATATTCGACGATCGCACCCGATTCGGCGACGGTCGCATCGCCGTCCGTGACGATCGGGGACTTGCCGAGCGGATGCACCGCGCGCAGTTCCGGCGGCGCCAGCATCGTCACCTTGTCGCGGGCGTAGCGCCGCACCTCGTACGGCACCTCCAGTTCCTCCAGCAGCCACAGCACGCGCTGGGAGCGGGAATTGTTCAAATGATGGACGATGATCATGCTGGACCAATGTGATACGGCATTGCTCTCATGCCGGCAACGCCGGTGATCCAATGCGATTGCGGAAGGGAATGCCCTGTGACCAATACCGTCCATGCACTGGCCGTCGGCACGTTCGCGCCGATTCTGCGCACCTTGTCGGCGCTGCTCGACAAGGGGGCCGAACATGCGGCGGCGGCGGGACAGAAGGCCGATACGCTCGCCGCAGCGCGGCTGGCGCCGGACATGTTCCCGCTCAGCGGCCAGGTGCGGGTGGCCTGCCGGGAAGCCGTGCGCACGGTCGCGCTGCTGACCGGGCATGAGGCGCCGGCGATGGAAGAAGGCGGCACGCGGCTGGCCGACCTGAAGGACCTGATCGCGCGCAGCGTGGTCGATCTGGAAAGCGTGCCGCCGGCCGCCTTCGACGGCGCCGAGCAGCGGGAAGTGACGCTGTCCTTGCAGCAAGGAATGGTGCTGCAACTGGACGGGCTGGCGTTCCTGCGCGACTGGGCGCTGCCGCAGTTCTACTTCCATGTCGTCACCGCCTACGACATCCTCCGCCATCACGGCGTTGCCATCGGCAAGCGCGACTACATGCGCCATGCCGGCTACGCGATCCGGCGCACCGCTGGCTAGCGCCCGGCGGGCGCTCGCCTTGCCGGCGGCGGGCGGCATCGCTACACCCCACGGGCGCCGCCGGTGCAGGCGGCGGACCGATGCGACAGGAGGCGGCCGGCCGCGATGGGCGCAGAGGCGGGACCGGACGGCGGC
>JAKAZX010000342.1 GCA_021826485.1 Pseudomonadota bacterium
CTGCAGGCAGGCTTCCGCCGCCTCCCAGGATGCTTCGGCCGCCAGCAGCTTCGCCATGTTGGCCTGTTCGCCGCAGGGCTGCCCCGCCTCGAACCGCGCGCAGCCGTCCCGCACCATCAGCTCCGCGGCGCGCATGCGCGCATAGGCGCGCGCGATCGGGAACTGCACGCCCTGGTTCTTGCCGATCGGCCGGCCGAACAGCACGCGGCCATTGGCATAGGCGGTCGATTTCGCCGTGAACCACCGGGCGTCGCCGATGCACTCGGCGCCGATCAGCAGCCGCTCCGCGTTCATGCCGTCGAGGATGTAGCGGAAGCCGCGCCCTTCCTCGCCCAGCAGATTCTCCGCCGGGATCGCGAGTTCGTCGAAAAAGACCTCGCAGGAATTGTGGTTCATCATGGTGCGGATCGGCCGGATGGTCAGGCCGTGGCCGATCGCGGCGCGCATATCGACGATAAAGGTGGAAATGCCCTCGGTGCGCTTCGCCGCCTGCTCGCGCGGCGTGGTGCGGGCCAGCAGCAGCATCAGGTCGGAATGCTCGGCGCGGCTGGTCCAGATCTTCTGGCCGCTGATGACATAGCGGTCGCCATCGCGGCGCGCGAAGGTGCGCAGCGCGGTGGTGTCGGTGCCGCTGGTCGGCTCGGTCACGCCGAACGCCTGCAGCCGCAATTCCCCGCGCGCGATCGCCGGCAGATAGGCCCGCTTCTGCGCCTCCGAGCCGTGGCGCAGGATGGTGCCCATGATGTACATTTGCGCGTGGCAGGCGGCGCCGTTGCAGCCCTCCGCGTGGATCGTCTCCAGGATCGCGGCGGCGGCGGACAGGCCGAGGCCCGAGCCGCCATACTCCTCCGGGATCAGGACGGAGAGATATCCGCCTTCGGTCAGCGCGCGCACGAACTCGGTCGGATAGGAACGGGCGCGGTCGAGCGTGCGCCAGTATTCGCCCGGGAAGCGGGCGCACAGCTTGCGCACCTCCTCGCGGATTTCGGCGTGCGGGTCGTGTTCCATCACGCCGGCCGGAAGCATGGCACCGGCGCGCCGCCGTCGCTCGCGCGGAACACCACCTGCACGCGCTGGCCGATCCTGAGCGCGTCGAAATCGCATGCGACGAGATTGGTCATCATCGTCGGCCCCTCGTCGAGCGTGACATAGGCGATCGCGTAGGGCGGGTCAGTGCGCCGCATGACGGAAAAACTGTAGATGGTGCCGCGGCCGGACGCATCCTCCCACTTCGTCGCGCCGAAGCAGAACGGGCAGACGGCGCGCGGATACCAGTGCGCGCGCCCGCATTGCGTGCAGCGCGCGAGGATGAAGCGGCCGCTGGCGGCGGCATCGAAGAACGGCTTGCTTTCCGGCGTCAGCGGCGGCGCGGGCAGCGTGCGTTCGGCCATCCTCGTCACTCCCGTTCCAGGATCAGCGTGGCCGATCCGTGCCGGCTGCCCAGCAGGCCGCCGGTGCCATGCGCCATCGCCAGATTGCAGTCCGGCACCTGCACCTTCGGATGCGCCTCGCCGCGCAACTGGCGCACCGCCTCGATCACCTTGGTGATGCCGCCGCGATTGGCCGGATGGTTGTTGCACAGCCCGCCGCCATCGGTGTTGAACGGCAGCCGGCCGACACCGGCGATCAGGTTGCCGTCGGCGACGAAGCGTCCGCCCTGCCCCTTCTCGCAGAAGCCGAGGTCTTCCAGTTGCATCAGCACGGTGATGGTGAAGCTGTCGTAGATCGAGGCATATTTGATATCGGCGGGCGTCACCCCCGCCTCGGCGAACGCCGCCGGTCCGGACCAGCGCGCGGCCGAATAGGTGAGATCGACATCGCCGCCCATCTGGCCCTTCACCGCCTCACCGGTGCCGCGCACCCGCACGCGCGGACGGTGCAGCGTGCGCGCGATCTCCGGCCGCGCCACGATCAGCGCGCCGCCGCCGTCGCTGACCACGCAGCAATCCAGCCGGTGCAGCGGATCGGCGATGACCGGCGAGTTCAGCACGTCCTCCACCGTCACCACGTCGCGCAGCATGGCGTGTTCGTTCCATTGCGCGTGATGGCTCGCCGCCACCTTGATCCAGGCGAGCTGTGCCGCGGTGGTGCCGAATTCGTGCATGTGGCGCATCGCGCACATGGCATAGACGTTCGTGGTTACCGGGCCGAACGGCGCCTCGAACGCCGCATCGGGGGCGGCGGCGCTGGCGGGGCGCGGTGCGGTGCCGCTATGCCCTTCGCTGCGCGGCCGGCCGGCCAGCGTGATCAGCGCCACGCTGCACTTGCCCGCCGCGATCGCCGCCGCCGCATGCGCGACATGCGCGATGTAGGAGGAGCCGCCGATATCGGTGCTGTCGATGTAGCGGACGCGCAGGTTCATGTAGTCGGCCATGCCCAGCGGGCCGAATCCCGGCGCGTCGCCGGCGCAGAAATAGCCGTCGATGTCGTCCTTGCGCAGCCCCGCATCCGCCAGCGCCCCGACCGCCGATTCGGCGTGCAACTGCGCCACCGACTTGTCCGGTGCCTTGCGGGTGGGATGCTCGTAGGCGCCGACGACATAGGCCTGGCCGTTGAGGGACATCGCGTGCGCACGCTCCGCTGAGGCGGCGGATGCTAGCCCGCGCCGGCCGCCGCGTCGATGCGCAACCCGGCTACGCCCCCCGCGCCACTTGGAAGCCCGCGAAGGACTGGCTGACCGGCATCAGCTCCAGCCGGTTGATGTTCAGATGCGGCGGCAACTGCGCCACCCAGAGCAGCACCGCCGCGATATCCTCCCCGGTCATCGGCTGCGCGCCGCGATACAGCGTGTCCGACGCCGCCCGGTCGCCGCCGGTGCGGACCAGCGTGAACTCGGTCTCCACCATGCCCGGCTCGATCGAGGTGACGCGCACCCCGGTGCCGTGCAGGTCGGACCGCAGCCCGAGCGAGAACTGTTCCACGAACGCCTTGGTGGCGCCGTAGACGTTGCCGCCGGCATAGGGATAGGTCGCGGCGACCGAGGACAGGTTGATGATCGCGCCGCGCCGCGCGATCAGCCCGGGCAGCAGCCGGTGGGTCATGGCGGCCAGCGCGCTGACATTGGTGTCGATCATGCGCTGCCACTGCACCGGATCGGCCTGCTGCGCCGGCTTGGTGCCGAGTGCCAGGCCGGCATTGTTGACCAGCAGGTCGATGTCGCGAAACCGCTCGGGCAGCGCCGCCAGCGCCGCATCGCGCGCCGCCGCGTCGCAGATGTCGAAGCGGGCAGGATGCACATTCCCGGCGCCGAGGGCCGCGACCAGTGCCGCCAGCCGGTCGCTGCGCCGGCCAGTGGCGATGACGCGCCAGCCCGCCTTCGCGAAGGCATGCGCGGCAGCCTCCCCGATGCCGGAGGTTGCCCCGGTGATCAGCACGGTTCCTGTCATGGTCCTGTCCTTCGCTCAGCGCGTTCACGCCGCCGCGGCGCGCGGGGCGGTTTCTTCCGGCGCGCGGCGGACGCGCACGCGGCGGATGCGGCGGGCGTCGGCCTCCAGCACGCGGAACTCGACGCCGGAGGGATGGCGCAGCACCTCCCCGCGCGCCGGCACACGGCCGGCGAGCGTGAACACGAGGCCGCCGACCGTGTCGATATCCGCCTCCCGCTCATCGTCGGTCAGCACCCGGCCCAGCCGCGCCTCGAACTCCTCCACCGGCAGGCGGGCATCCACGTCCAGCGCGCCGTCGGCCCGCTCCGTCACCAGCGGCCCCTGCACCTCGTCATGCTCGTCGGCGATGTCGCCGGTGATCGTCTCCACCAGGTCCTCGATCGTCACCAGCCCGTCGATGCCGCCGTACTCGTCCACCACCAGCGCCAGATGGATGCGCGCCTGGCGCATCTGCAACAGCAGGTCGAGCACCGGGATCTGCGGCGCCACCAGCAGCGGGCGGCGCAGGATCGCCTCCAGCGAGAAGGCTTCCGGCCGGCCGACATAGGCGAACACGTCCTTGATGTGGACCATGCCGACGATGTCATCGAGCTGCTCGCGATAGACCGGCAGGCGGGAATGCCCTTCCCGCCGCAACTGCTCGACCGCCTGCTCCAGCGTCACGTCCGCGCGCATGGCGACGATGTCGGCGCGCGGCACCATCACGTCATCCGCCGTGGTGCCGCGCAGCCGCAGCACGTTGGCGATCAGCGCCCGTTCCTGCCGGTCGAGTTCGGGCAACTGGCCGGGCAGGTCGGGGGCGGCCGCGGCTTCCTGCACCAGCTCGGCGATGCTCTCGCGCACGCTGTGCTCGGGGGCGCGGCGGCGCAGGATGGCGCGCAGGCGTTGGGCTAGGCCGGCGCGGCTGATCGCGGTCATGCCGGCTTCCACGGATTGGGCCGGCCGAGCCGGCGCAGCAGCCGTGCCTCGGCCATTTCCATCCGCCGCGCCTCCCCGGCGCCGTGGTGGTCGTGGCCGC
>JAKAZX010000343.1 GCA_021826485.1 Pseudomonadota bacterium
ACACCCGGCATACCGCAGGGACGGGGTCGCGCAGCGCTTCCGGCCTCGCCCGCCAAGCCTTGCGCCCCGGCAGGCCGCGCTGCCGCAGGGGTCCCGGACATCCAGGAGACATGCCGATGAACGCCCCGCTCAACAACGCCATCGCCGCCATGCTGCCGGACCTGGTGGCGCTGCGGCACGACCTGCACCGCCATCCCGAACTGATGTACGAGGTACCCCGCACCGCCGGCATCGTCGCCGCGCAGCTTCGGGCCTGCGGCTTCGACGCGGTGATCGAGGGCGTCGGCAGGACCGGCGTGCTCGGCATCCTGCACGGCGCGGCGGGGCCGGCCGACGGGCCGGACCGGCGGGTGCTGTTCCGCGCCGACATGGATGCCCTGCCGATCCAGGAGGCCGGCGGCGGCGACCATGCCTCGACCGTCCCCGGCCGGATGCATGCCTGCGGCCATGACGGCCACACCGTCATGCTGCTGGGCGCCGCCCGCCGGCTGGCCGAGACCCGCGCATTCGACGGTACGCTGGTGTTCTGTTTCCAGCCGGCCGAGGAGGGCGGCGCCGGCGCCCAGGCCATGATCGACGACGGCATGCTGGACCGCTTCCCGGTGAAGGCGGCCTTCGGCGTCCACAACACGCCCGGCCTGCCGGTCGGCCAGTTCGGCGTGGCGCGCGGCGCCGCCCTGGCGTCGTCGAACAGCCTGCTGATCACTGTCGACGGCACCGGCGGCCATGCCGCGGAGCCGCACAAGGCGCGCGATCCGATCGTGGCCGCGGCGCAGATCATCGGCGCGGTGCAGACCATCGTGTCGCGCGTGGTGGACCCGCTGCAACCCGCCGTCGTGTCGATCACCTCGATCCATGCCGGCGACGCCTTCAACGTTATCCCCGACAGCGTGGAAATGCGCTGCAACATCCGCACGTTTTCCGAATCCGTCGCGGCGACCGTGCTGGCCGAGCTGCGGCGGATCTGCGCAGCGACCGGCGAGGCCCACGGCGTTCGCGTGCGGCTGGACCAGCCATCGATCACGCCCTATCCGCCGACCGTCAATGATCGGGCGCAGACGGATCATGCCGTGGCGGCAATGCGCACGGTCGCCGGCAGCGAGCACGTGCACGACGCGCTGAAGCCGGTGATGGCGTCCGAGGATTTCGCCTTCGTCCTGCGGCGGGTGCCGGGCGCCTTCATCTTCATCGGCAACGGCGACACCGCCGCCGTCCACAATCCCGCCTACGACTTCAACGACGCGGCCATCCCGTACGGCGTCGCCTACTGGACCGAACTGGCGAAGCAGGTGCTGCCGGCCTGACAGCCCAGCGCACCGGACGGCGGCGGGGCAGTGCCGGCGCAATAACCGGACGGCGCGCGGCCCTGCCCGCCGCTATCGTTCCCGCATCGCCAGCGGGAGACAGACCATGCCACGCTTCCAGTGCGTCCCGATCGCAGCCGCGACGGTGACACGGTTCCGCGACAGCGGCATCGACGACCGCGGTAACGCCGTGATCGCCATGCACAGCGCCGCCGGCCCGTGCCGGAACTGCCTGTGCAATGCCACGTCGGATCAGCCCCTGCTGCTCGGCTCCTACGACCTGCCGGCGCCGCGCGGCATCTACTGGACGCCGAGTCCGGTGTTCGTCCATGCCGATGACTGTCCGCGCTTCGCCCGGCCTGACGCGATCGCTCCGATCATCCGCGGCCGTCTCGTCTCCGTCCGGTCGTACGACGCGGCCGGCATGTGCCTCTATGATCTCGGCGAGGTATGCGACGGAGATGCTGTGGAGGGGCCGCTGTTCCGCGCGCTCGACGATTCGCGTACGCGGATCGTCAACGTCCACACGGCGCGGCCGGGCTGCCTGCTGTGCGCGGTCGTGCGCTCCGGCGCGGAGCTGCTCAGCTCGCCTTGACCTTCACGTAGCTGCCGGGCGCGTCCTCGATCGGCGCCAGCTTGCCGTCGCCGGGGACGCGCGCCTTCACCTGCCGCTTGTCGAGCGCGGTGATCCAGCGGTGCCAGTCCGGCCACCAGGACCCGGCGATCTCGGTCGCCCCGGCAAACCACGCTTCCGGCTCCGCCGGCAGGTCGGGATTGATCCAATGGCTGTATTTGCCGCCGTCCGGCGGGTTGACGACGCCGGCGATGTGGCCCGATGCCGCCAGCACGAAGCGGTTCGGCCCCTTCAGCACTTGCGTGCCGCGATAGGTCGCACGCCACGGCGCGATGTGGTCCTCGCGCGTGGACAGGAAATAGGCGGGCACCGTGATCCGCCCCAGGTCGATCGGCGTGCCGGCAAGCGAAATGCCGCCGGGTTCGATCATCCGGTTTTCCTGATACATGTTGCGCAGATAGAAGCTGTGCATGCGCGCCGGCATGCGCGTCGAATCGCTGTTCCAGTACAGCAGGTCGAACGGGAAGGGATCGTTGCCGAGCAGGTAGTTGTTGACCACGAAGGACCAGATCAGGTCGTTGGCCCGCAGCATGTTGAACGTGGTTCCCATCTCGCTGCCTTCGAGGAAGCCGCGGCGGTTCATCTTGTCTTCGAGCATCTTGAGCTGCTCTTCGTCGATGAACACGTTGAGTTCCCCGGATTCGCGGAAGTCCATCAGCGTGACGAAGAAGGTCGCCGACTTGATGCGCGTGTCGTCATGCGCGGCCATCCATGCGAGCGTGCAGGACAGCAGCGTGCCGCCGAGGCAGTAGCCGATGACGTTCACGTCGCTTTCGCCGGTCGCCGCCTCGATCGCGGCCAGCGCCTCCAGCACGCCCTCGGTCATGTAGTCGTCGAAACCCTTCTCGGCGAGCCGCGCGTCGGGATTGACCCAGCTCACCATGAACACGGTGTGGCCCTGGGACACCGCCCAGCGCACCAGGCTGTTCTTCGGCCGCAGGTCGAGGATGTAGAACTTGTTGATCCACGGCGGGATGATCAGCAGAGGGCGCTTCAGCACCTTGTCGGTGCTGGGCGCATACTGGATCAGTTGCAGCAGATCGTTCTGGAACACCACCTTGCCCGGTGACACGGCGATGTTCTCGCCGATGCGGAAGGCGTCCATATCCGTCATCTTGATGCGCAACTGGCCCTTGCCGCGCTCCAGGTCGGCCAGCAGGTTGTTCAGCCCGCGCAGCAGGTTGTCGCCGCCGGTCTCGGCGGTCTTGCGCAGCACCTCGGGATTGGTGAACAGGAAGTTGCTCGGGCTCATCGCATCGACGAACTGCCGGGCATAGAAATCCACCTTCTGCGCCGTGTGCGGATCGAGCCCGTCGACATGGGTGACCACGTCCTGCACGTAGCGGGCGGACAGCAGATAGGACTGCTTGATGAAGTCGAAGACCTCGTTTTCCTTCCAGGCGTCGTCCTTGAAGCGCCGGTCCTTCGGGTCGGCCTCGATCACCGGCACGCTGTCCATGCCCATCATGCGCCGCGCGGTGTTCTGCCAGAGCGACATGTAATCCTGCCAGAAGCCGATCTGCGCCTGCATCAGCTTGGCCGGATTGGCCATCAGCTTCGCCGTCATCTCCAGGAACGCATTGCCGATGTTCAGCGGGTCGGCGCTGGCCATCCCACCGCCTTCGGACTGTCGCTTCAACCATTCGGCGACGATGCGCTGCGACCGTTCCGCGATATCCGCCATCGAGCGCCCGACCTCGGTCGGGTCGGGCAGCCGGAAGGCGGTATGCTCCGGCTTCTGGGCATCGGCCATCGCCTGCGTCCTTTCGTCCAGGGGGCGGCGCTGCTAGATGACGGCGCGCCGCCCCGAACGAGGGGGCGCGATGCCAGGGCAGGGCCACCCCGACACATGATTGCTGCACGCTGCCGCGGTGTTAGCCGTGTGCCGAGGAGGGTTCAAGGGCGCCCGGCGCTGCCCCGACCTGCGCCGCCGTGCCGTGGGGGACTGCTGGCGGCGCTGCTGCTCGCCGGCTGCGCGGCGCCGGATTCGATGAACCCGGTCGACTGGTGGCACGGGCTGGAAGGCGGGGCGATCGCCGAGGCGCGGCCGCCGCCGCCCAATGCCGATGCCCCCTACCCCAACCTGTCCAGCGTGCCGGCCAAGCCGCCGCCGCCCGACGCGCGGGCGCAGCAGGGCGTGGCGGCCGGGCTGACCGCGGACCGCAACAACGCGCATTACGCGGCGGTCGCCGAGCCGATTCCCGCCCTGCCGAAACCCGCCCCGCGCCCGGCCGCGGCCCCCACAGCCAGCGGCGATGCCGACGAACAGCCGAACGCCGCTCTCCAGGCCGCCCACGCGGCCCCTGCCGCCCCTGCGGCGCCGTCCCCCGCCGCCGTGCCCGCGGCGCAGGCGCCGGGGGCGCCGACGGCCCTGGCCGGCGCTGCACCCGCCATGCCCGACATTCCGCCCGCCCCGCCGTCGCCGCCGGTGCTGGCGGGCGTGGACGTGCCG
>JAKAZX010000344.1 GCA_021826485.1 Pseudomonadota bacterium
GGAAACGAGTTGAAGACGTAGATCACATTGAGCACGAGGGCGATGTTGATGAAGCTGCGCAGCAGCGGCAGCGTCAGGAAGCGGAACGCCTGCACGCGCGACGCGCCGTCGATGCTGGCGGCCTCATAGATGTCGCCGGGAATGGAGGACAGGCCGCCGAGCAGGATGGTGGTGGTGAACGGGATCGACACCAGAATGCCGACGCCGATCTCCACCGGGAAGGCGGTCTCGGCGCGCGCCATCCATTGCACGTTGCTGTGCAGCAGGCCGAGCTGCGTGAGCGTCGCGTTGACCATGCCGTGGTCGCCGTCGAACGCCCACAGCCACACGATCGCCGCCATCGAGAGGGAGATCGACCAGGGCAGCATGATGATGGTGCGCGCAAGGCCGCGCCCCCAGAAATCCACCTGCAGGATCAGCGCGACGCAGGTGGAGAGCAGCACGGTGCCGCCGACCACCGCGGCGGTCCATTCCAGCGTCCGCAGCAGCGCCTGGAGGAATACCGGGTCAGCGAACACGCGGGCGAAATTGGCGGTGCCGACGAAGCCGCGCACCTGCCCGAAGCGCGAAACGTCGGCGACCGAAAGCCGCAGGATTTCGTAGAACGGATAAAGAATCACCGCGAGCGCCAGCGCGAGGCTTGGCGCCACCAGCAGCCAGGGCATGGCCGACCGGCGCAGCGCGCCCGTCATGGCGTTCGGAAACCCGACATGCGCGACCCGTGCGACAGGGGAGGATACACGGGCACCACCCCTGCCCGGTTCCGCCGCCTGCCGCCCCGCGGGGCGGAAGAAGCGGCGGCGCGGCGGGGGGTGGTGCGAACGTGCAAGATGCGCCGGGCTACTTGCCGAGCGCCTGGTCGGCCAGATCGGCGGCGTGCTTCAGCGCCGGCCCGGGTTCCGCCTGGCCGACATAGACGGACTGCACGGCATCCGACACCGCCTTCGCCGTATCCTCCCACCCCGTCACGGTCGGGGCGAAATGCGCGCTCGGCAGCAGGTTCACGAAGGTCTGCAAGCGCGCGTTCTGGGTGAAATACGGGTCTTCCGCCTCCGCCTTGGTGGTCGGCAGGAAGCCTTCGCCCTTGGTGAACTCCACGCGCGGCTGCTTGGTGAACAGGAAGTCGAGGAACTTCCACGCCGCCTTCTTCACCTTGCTGTTCTTGAACAGCACCACCGAGTCGGTCACCGCGTAGGTGGCGTTGCGCGTCTCCTTCGGCACCGGGGCGATGCCGTAGTTCAGCTTCGGCGCCTCCGCGGCGATCTGGTTAATCAGGAAGGGCGCGGTAATCATCATCGCGACACGGCCCTGCTTGAACAGGTTCTGCAGGTCCTCGCGCGTGTAGTTGGTCGGCCCGTCCTCGGTCAGCTTGCGGTCGATCAGCGACTTGTACATCGTCAGCGCCTTGACGCCGGCGTCGGAGGCGAACGCGGCCTTGCCGTTCGTCACCACATCGCCGCCATAGGTCCACAGCGCGTAGTACCAGTACACATCCGTCTCGATCGCCTTGCCCTGCAGGCCGAAGCCGGCGATGCCCTGCGCCTTCAGCTTCTCGGCGTCCTTGGCCAACTCGTCCCAGGTGGCCGGCGGCTCGCTGATGCCGGCCTTCGCCAGCAGGTCCTTGTTGTAATACATGGCGCGGGCGGACGCGGCGATCGGCAGCCCATAGGTTTTGCCGCCGATCTGGCCAGGGGCGAGGAACGCGCCGATGAAGCGGTTCTTGAACGCCTGATCCATGTAGCCGTCGAGCGGCTCCGCCTGATCGTCCTTGACGAAGTCGAGCAGCCAGCGCGTGCCGATGATGGAAATATCGGCGTTGGTGCCGCCAGAGATATCCGTCTGCAATTTCTGCAAGAGGTTGTCCCAGTTCACGACCTCGACCTTGATGTCGATGCCGGGATTCGCCTTGTGGAACTCCTCCGCCATCTTATCGAAATACGGGCCGGTCTTGTCGCTGTAGTAGGCGGCGGTGACGCGCACCGTCTCCGCCCGCGCCGCACCGGCACCGAAGGCCACCGCAAGTGCGGCCGCCAGGACCATTCCGCTCCGCCGTATCATTGGCACTCTCCCCGTTTCTTGGCGGGCGGAGCCTAGCCGTGCCGGGCGCATCGCGCACCTGGAAATCCGCGCGGACCCGCCTATGATCCGAGCGCGTAATACCGAACCGTTCAGGGAGGAACCCGGATGCGCGCCTTCATCTGCTCTCTGCTGCTGCTGGGCCTTGCCGCCGCTCCGGCCGGGGCCGCGGACAAGTTCCGGCTCACCAGCCCGGACATCAAGCCCGGCAGCAAGATCGGCGACATGTTCGTCTTCAACAGTTTCGGCTGCACCGGCCAGAACGTCTCCCCCGCCCTGTCCTGGAGCGGCGCGCCCGCCGGCACCAAGGGCTATGTGCTGACCGTCTATGATCCGGATGCCCCGACCGGCAGCGGGTTCTGGCACTGGGTGATGTACAACATCCCCGCCTCCGTCACCTCGCTGCCGCGCGGGGCCGGGGCGCCGGGCAAGGGGCCGGAAGGGTCGGTGGTCGGCAATACCGACTACGGCGCGCCCGGCTATGGCGGCCCCTGCCCGCCCAAGGGCGACAAGCCGCACCGCTACATCTTCACCCTGTACGCGGTGAAGACCGACAAGCTTGAAGTGCCGCCGAATCCCACGCCGGCGGTAGTCGGCTTCGTCACCCACTACGCGACGATCGCCAAGACCAGCTTCACCGCCCTGTACGGCGACTGACCGGCGGGCGGCGCAGCAGCGCCAGCAGCCCGCGCAGCAGATCGGGCGGGGTCGGCGGACAGCCGGCGATGGTGACATCGACCGGCAGCACCGCGCCGGCCCCGCCCATGCAGTGCGGGCTGGCGGCGAACAGCCCGCCGTTGCAGGCACAGCCGCCCGCCGCCACCACCCATTTCGGCGACGGCATGGCGGCATGAGTGCGCAGCAGTGCGGCGTGCATGTTCCGCGTCACCGGGCCGGTCACCAGCAGCACGTCGGCATGGCGGGGAGAGGCGACGAACCGCAGGCCGAACCGCTCCAGGTCGTAGAACGGATTGCCGAGGGCCTGGATCTCCAGCTCGCAGCCGTTGCAGGACCCCGCATCCACCATGCGGATCGCAAGGCTGCGCCCGAGCCGGCGCTGCGCCGCGATGTCCAGCTCATGCAGCAGCGCCACCGATTCCGTCTCCGCATCGGGCAGCTTCTCGGTCAGCGGGCGGCGCAGCAGGCCCTGGAGCAGCATCTGGCGCATGGCGACCTACAGATCGTGCCCGGCGTAGGAGCAGTTGAAGGACTTGTTGCACAGCGGGAAGTCCGCGACGATGTTGCCCTCGATCGCGGCTTCCAGCAGCGGCCACTGAAACCAGGACGGATCGCGCGCGTGGCAGCGCAGCACGCGGCCGTCGGCCACGCGCAGCCACACCAGCACGTCGCCGCGAAACCCCTCCGCCAGCGCCAGCCCTTCGCCGGCGTCATCGCCGAGCGCGACGCGGACCGCTCCGTCGGGCAGTCGATCCAGGATCTGGCGGATCAGCGACAGGCTCTGCGTGATTTCCTTGATGCGGACCCAGACGCGCGCATTCACGTCACCCGCGTTCTCCACCGGCACGACGAAGTCGAGCGCGTCATAGGGCGGATAGCCGGCATCGCGGCGCGCGTCGAAATCCCGCCCCGACGCACGGCCGACAAAGCCGCCCGCACCGAACGCGCGCGCCAGCTCGGTGCGCAACACCCCGGTTCCCACGGTGCGGTCCTGCAAGGATGCGGCGGCATCGTAGAGGCCGGCGAGCCGGTCCATCCGCGGCCCGATCTGATCGACCAGATCGCGCAGCCGCGCGACGCCGGCGGCATCCAGGTCGCGCGCGAGACCACCGGGCACTACCACATCCATCATCAGCCGGTGACCGAAACAAGCCACAGCCGCCCGCAGCACGGTTTCCCGCAGGACGCTGCACTGCGCGTGCATCACCGCGAACGACGCATCGTTGCAGACGGCCCCGACATCGCCGAGATGGTTGGCCAGCCGCTCCAGCTCCGCACACAGCGCCCGCAGCCAGATGGCGCGCGGCGGCGGCGGCGTTCCGGTTGCCTGTTCCGCAGCCCGGGCGAAGGCCAGCGCATAGGCCACCGTGCTGTCGCCGCTGATGCGTCCGGCCAGCCGCGCGGCATCCGCGATCGCGGCACCCTCCATCAGCGCCAGCACGCCGCGATGCACGTAGCCCAGCCGCTCCTCCAGCCGCACCACGGTCTCGCCGTCGCAGGTGAAGCGGAAATGCCCCGGCTCGATGATGCCGGCATGCACCGGGCCGACCGGAACCTGATGCAGCCCCTCCCCTTCCACCGGCAGGAACGGATAGGCCGCCGGGTCGGCCCCGTGC
>JAKAZX010000345.1 GCA_021826485.1 Pseudomonadota bacterium
CGGCGACAGCAGCGCGATCGCCGCCCGCAGCGCATCCAGCTTGCGCCAGCCGCCGGATGCCAGCACCAGCTTCGGCGTGCCGCGCAACTGCCGCGGATCGACCGCCACCACGCGGCGGTTCAGCGGATGTTCGACAACGCGGCCGTCGCGGTCGATGAAGCGGCACAGCACGTCGGCGACGGCGCCGGCGCGCGCCAGCGAGACCAGATCGTCGCGGGTCACCAGGCCGAGGCGCATCAGCGTCGAACCGGGGGCGAGTTCGCCCACGCTGACCAGCGCGAGATCGAGCGTGCAGGCGTGCGTGGTGACTTCCTGGATGCCGGGATGGCTCATCAGCGCCTGCTGCGTTTCCTCATCCGGGGCGAACACCGGCGCCGTCATCATGTAGCAGTCCGCCTCCAGCCGGTCGGCGACGCGCCAGGCGAATTCGGAAGGATTGACGCCGGCTGCCCGCGTCAGCCCGCCGAGCAGGGAGACGATGGTCAGCCCGTCGATGTGCTGCTGCGGAATGCTGGTCAGGCAATGGCGCAGCGTCTGCCCCCAGCCAAGCCCCACCGACATCGAGCTGCGCAGCGTGTCGGACAGATAGTTGCCGGCGGCGCTGCCGATCAGCGCCGGCAGCCGCTCCTCCTCCGCCGGGGTGGGCACGACGATGGCCTGCTGCAATCCGAACGTCTGCTCGACCTGCCGCTCAAGCTGGACGCATTCCTGCAACCGCGACATCACGCGAATCTGCACCGTGCCGTCCTGCCGGCTGGCAGCGAGCAGTTTCAGCACGCGCAGCCGGCTGATCTCCAGCTTCTCGGCAACCTTGTCCTGCGTCATGCCTTCCATGTAGTAGAGCCACGCGGCGCGCGCCTTCTGGTCGGCGTCGCGCTGCTCCCGTTCGCCGGCGCGGGGCAGCACGGGGTTGCCGCTTTTTCTCGTGCTCATGACTCAGCCCTCGGGGCGGAATGCGTTGCGGGAATCCGCGTAGCCCGATCCGTGCGCCGCGGCAAGTTCGGCGGCGCCAGGCCGAACTTGTGCGCGGGGAGGTGACGTTGCCGGCGGTGATCTTCGATTGTGACGGCGTGCTGGTGGACAGCGAGAAACTCGCCGCGCGGGCGATGAGCATGGTGCTCGCCCAGGCGGGTCTGCCGATCGACGCCGACGAATTGATGCATCTTTCGGTCGGCCTCAGCCAGCGCGACATCCTCGCCGCAGTCGGCGCAAGGCTGCGGCGCGAAGTTCCGGCAACGGTTCCCGACGCGATCTGGCCGGCGACGCGCAGCCTGTTCGCGGCCGAGTTGCAGGCCATGCCGGGGATCGAGGCGGTGCTGCGGGCGCTGGCGGTGCCGATCGGCGTCGCATCTTCCTCCCTGCCGGAGCGGATCGCGTTCAGCCTGCATCGGACCGGGCTGGACCACTATTTCGGGTCCAACGTCTTCTCCTCCCAGATGGTCAGGCGGGGGAAGCCGGCGCCCGACCTGTTCCTGTGGGCGGCGCAGCGGATGGCGGTGGCGCCGGCGGAGTGCATCGTGATCGAGGATTCCGTGGCCGGCACGATCGGCGCCTGCGCGGCCGGCATGCGGGTGCTAGGCTTCGTCGGCGGCGGCCACGCGACGGCCGAGAGCGCGGGCCACCTGCGCGCCGCCGGCGCCGCCGCGGTGGCGGAAAGCTGGGAGGCCGGGCGCGCTGCGCTGCGCGCAATGCTGCCGCAGGCCTTCGCCGATCCGCAACGGCTCCCGGCCGATCCTGGCGGGCGGGGATGACGGTTGCGGCGTCCGGGGGTTCCGAACCGCGGCGTGGCCGCCTATCTCGGGGCGGTATCGCCGAGGATGACGCCGCATGGATGCTCTGCCCGACCGCTTCGCCGTGGGCCAGCCGGTTCCGCGCACCGAGGACCCCACGCTGCTGCGCGGGGAGGGACGCTATACCGATGACCTGACCCTGCCCGGGCAGCTCCATGCCGTGATGGTGCGCAGCCGCATCGCACATGGCGTGCTGCGCGCCGTCGATACCGAGGCCGCACGCGCGATGCCGGGCGTGCGCGCGGTGCTGACCGCCGCGGACCTGGTGGCCGCCGGCATGCAGCCGATGCCGGCGAACGTGTTCGGACAGAACGCCGACGGCAGCGCGCCACGCAAGCCGCGCCAGATGGCGCTGGCGGAGGATCGCGTGCGCTATGTCGGCGAGCCGATCGCCTGCGTGATCGCCGAAACGCGCGCCCAGGCGAAGGATGCCGCCGAAGCGGTGCTGCCCGACATAGACGCGCTGCAAGCGGTCAGCACGGCGCGTGCCGCGGCGGCACCGGATGCGCCGCAGCTCTACGACGAACTGCCCGGCAATCTGTTGCTGGACTGGCAGTACGGTGATCGTGATGCGGTGGCGGCCGCCTTCGCTGGCGCCGCGCATGTGACGCGGCTCGATCTGGTGAACAGCCGTATCGTCGTCGCACCGATGGAGCCGCGCGCCGCACTCGGCGAGTTTGCCGATGGCCGCCATGTCCTGCGCGTCTGTTCGCAGGGCGTGTTCGGCCTGCGCGGGCATATGGCCAACATTCTCGGTGTGGCGCCGCAGGACGTGCGCGTGCTGACGGGCAATGTCGGCGGCTCCTTCGGCATGAAATACGGCGCCTATCCGGAATATGCCTGCGTGCTGCTGGCGGCGCGGCTGCTGGGGCGGCCGGTGAAATGGGCGGACGACCGCAGCGAGAGCTTCCTGTCCGACAGTCACGGCCGCGCCAGCGAAGTGACCGCGGAACTGGCCCTGGATGCGGAAGGCAATTTTCTTGCCGTCCGCATCACCGGCCTTGCCGATATCGGCGCGACGCTGTGCAATGCGACGACGATCCCGCCGACCCTCAACACGGTGAAGAACGTGATCGGCGTCTATCGCACGCCGCTGGTCGAGGTTCGCACGCAGTGCTTCGTCTGCAACACCACGCCGGTCGGTGCCTATCGCGGCGCCGGGCGGCCGGAGGGCAATTACTTCATGGAGCGGCTGGTCGAGGCGGCGGCCCGCGAAACCGGCATCGACGCCATCACCCTGCGCCGCCGCAACCAGATCCGTCCCGACCTGCTGCCCTATGCCGCGCCGTCCGGCCTCGCCTATGACAGCGGCGACTTCCCCGGCATGCTGGATGCCGCGCTGGCGGCGGCCGACTGGGACGGGTTCGCTTCCCGTGCGGCGGAAAGTGCGGCGCGCGGCCGGGTGCGGGGGCGCGGGCTCGGCCAGTATCTGGAAGTGACGGCGCCGGCCTCCAACGAGATGGGCGGCGTTCGGTTCGAGCCGGATGGCGGCGTCACCATCATCACCGGCACGCTGGATTACGGCCAGGGCCATGCCGCCCCGTTCGCCCAGGTGCTGGCCGGCCGGCTCGGCGTGCCGTTCGCCGCGATCCGGCTGATCCAGGGCGATTCCGACGAACTGCTGGCCGGCGGCGGCTCCGGCGGGTCGCGCAGCATGATGCAGAGCGGCACCGCCATCCTCGCCGCCGCCGACCAGGTGATCGAGAACGGCCGCCGCGCCGCCGCCGAAGTGCTGGAGGCAGCGGAGCAGGACATCGTGTTCCAGGACGGCGGCTTCGCCATCGTCGGCACCGACCGGCGCATCGGCATCATGCAACTGGCGGCGCGCATGCCGGGGGCGCTGGATGCGAGCCTCGTCAGCCCGGGCGTGCCCAGCGCCTACCCGAACGGCTGCCACGTTGCGGAGGTGGAGGTCGATCCGGAGACCGGGGTGGTCGAGGTGGTGCGCTACGCGATGGTCAACGATTTCGGCGTGGAGGTGAACCCGCGGCTGGTCGCCGGCCAGGCGCATGGCGGCGTCGCCCAGGGCATCGGCCAGGCACTCGGGGAGGCGGTGCATTACGACGAGGACGGGCAGTTGCTGACCGGCTCGTTCATGGATTACGCGCTGCCGCGCGCCGATTCCGTGCCAGGCTTCGCGGTCAGCAGCCGGCCGACCCCGGCGCTGACCAATCCGCTGGGCGTGAAAGGCTGTGGGGAGGCGGGGTGCGCCGGCAGCCTGCCCGCGGTGATGAACGCGCTCGGCGATGCGCTGGCGCGGCTGGGTGTCACGCATATCGACATGCCGGCGACGCCCGAGCGGGTGTGGCGCGCGATCCATGCCGCCGGATGACCCGCGGCCGGCGAGCCTCGGCATGTATGACGAGCCGGAGTTCGCCGCCGCCAATGATGCGCTGTGGGAAGCCGTCGCGGCGCGGCTCGATCTGCCGCGCGTGCCGGCGCGGCTGACCCGGTCGCGCCCGCTGCCGGCGCTGTGGACCGACCCTGACCTGCTGCTGGCGCAGACCTGCGGCTGGCCACTCGTCACCACGCTCGCTGGCCGGGTGCGGGTGGTGGCAACCCCCCGCTACG
>JAKAZX010000346.1 GCA_021826485.1 Pseudomonadota bacterium
GCCCGCCGAGCGCCACCACGGTCCCGCTGCCTTCCAGCGTCATCCCCGCCAGCGCCGCCTGTTGCAGCGTCACCACGCCGCTCGCGCCCAGGGTCAGCAGGC
This sequence comes from Pseudomonadota bacterium, assembly GCA_021826485.1. Lineage (GTDB taxonomy): Bacteria > Pseudomonadota > Alphaproteobacteria > Acetobacterales > Acetobacteraceae > JAFKFJ01. The sequence goes on from JAKAZX010000346.1 coordinate 103, forward strand.
CGTCGAACCCGTCCGGGCCTTGCAGGTCGAGGCTGCCGGTGACCGCCAGCATGCCGCCGCCACCGATGCTGCCGGCCACCAGCAGGCTGCCGCCCACCGTGACCTGCCCGCCATCGCCCAGCGCCGCCAGCATGTCCGCGGTGCCGGACACGTCCACCAGGGCGCCGCTGCCGACCGCGACGCCGCCCGCGATCGGCACCGCGCCGGCACCGACCAGCAACTCGCTCGCGCTATCGACATTCAGCGTATCGAGGCCGGCGAGCACCATCGAGGCAGCGCTGACGGTGCTGCCGCCGGTCACGTCCAGCGTGCCGCTGCCGACGCTGGTGGTGCCGACCAGCACGTCCTGGCCGAGTTGCAGGACGGTCGCGACCGTCAGCGTGCCGGTGGCCAGCACGGCGCTGGCGGTCCCGCTCTCGCCGATCGTCACGGCGCCGGCGAGCCACGACCCGCCGCCCTGGAACAGCGCCTCCGCCCCGTCGCTCAGCGTCGCGGCGCCGCCTTCATCCAGGGTGGCGACCAGGATGTGCAGCAGGCCGCCCTGCATCGTCAGGGCGTTGCCGAGGTCGAACGTGTCGTCCAGCTCCAACGTGCCGGTCGTGGTGTCCAGCGCCAGCGCCAGCGCCGACTGGTTGGTATGCGCCGTCACCGTCCAGGACGACGCGCTGATGCCCGGCCCGATGCTGGCGGTGAAGTTGCCGTTCGGCACCTGCCCGCCGCTCCAGTGCGCGGCGTCGGACCAGTCACCGTCGGGGTTGCCGCCGGACGCCTGCCAGGTCGCCGTGCTGACCAACTGGACTTCGGTGTTGCCCAGCGGATCGGCGGTGACGAAGAACTGGCCGGCGGACAGGCTCGGTCCCACGTCCAGCGTCAGCGTCCCCACGCTCAGCATCCCGCTGGCGGCGTCGTAGCTCGGGGTGATGCCGGCGCCGAACGCCTCCCCGGCCAGATCGATCGTGGCGTCGAGGAACTGCACCGGGGCGGCCAGCGCCGCGAGGCCGCCGCTGTCCAGGATCAGCTCGGTCCCCGGATCGAGGCTGACGCTGCCGGCGAAGCTGTCGGCATTGCCGAGTTCGACGGTGCCCGGCGCGCCGAGCGCGTCCGGGACATAGAGCCTGCCGTCGCCGGTGAGCGTGCCGGCCACGTCGAGCAGGGTGCCCGGATCGTTGAAGCCGCTGAACGGGGCGGCGGCGTCCAGTGTGCCGTCCAGCACCAGATTGCCGAAGATCGTGCCGCTGGGCGCGATCAGGGTCGCCCCGCTGCCGACCGCCAACGCCCCGGCGACGGCCGCGGCGCCGTCGATCGCGACCGCGCTGGTGGCATCGATGGACAGCGTCGAATTGGCCAGCAGTTGCAGGCTGCCGGCGGTGAGCGTGCTGCCGGTGCCGACTTCCAGCGTGCCGGGCGCGGCCACGGTGCCGGTGCCGAACACACCCTCCGCCCCGAGCTGGAGCATGGCGTCCGCCGTCACGTCGGCCGTGCCGGCGAGCGTCATCAGGTTTTGCAGCGCGATCGTCGGAGCCGACAGCGCGGCCCCGTCCAGGACCAGCGTGCCATAGGTGCCGACCACCGCGCCGGCGACCGCGATGCTGCCGCCCTGGGCGGAAAACAGCAGGTTGCCGGCGGTCGTCCCGGTCTCCAGCAGCGTGCCGAGGCTGAGCGTGCCGCCGTTGTCCAGCAGCGTCCCTTCCAGCAGGCTCAGCGCGCCGCCGACGGCGAAACTGCCCGTCACTACCAGCGTGCCGGTCGCGGTCTGCAAGGTCAGCGCCGCCGCGGCCTCGTTGGTCGCGGTGACGGTGAAGCCGACCAGCGCGGTCAGGCCGGCGCCGATCGCGACGTCGTCGGTCGAGGTCGGGACCAGGCCGGTCGTCCAGTGGCCGGCCACCGACCAATCGCCGGAAAGCGTATTGGCGAACGAAACCCACTGCGCGGTGACCCCGCTCATGGCCGGATGCCGTCCATTGTGGTCCCTTCACGTCCGCGTGACAGGACGGGACGTTGCGTTTTCTGACCGCGCAACGCAAGCCGCAAAAGTCAGCGCAGACGGCCGGCCTGCGGTGCGGGTGGGGGCGCGAGGCCGGCGCGCGCCGGGGCGGCGGCGGCCTGCGGGACGGTGACGCGGCGCGGCGCCGCCATTTCGCGCATCGTGGAGCTGAGCGCGATCAGGATCAGATAGCCGTCGAAATACGCCATGCTGAGCGCGGCGCCGCCGACGCAGAAGGACAGCAGCGAGACGCGCACCATGTCGGCCAGGTCGTGCAGCCAGGCCAGTTCCGGGTCGCCGCGGGTGCGCCGCACCACGATGCCGGTATTGCGCAGCGCCAGGCCGATCATCAGCAGGAACAGCGCAAGGCCGGTGAAGCCGTGTTCGCCGAGCATCTGGAAATAGATGCTGTGGGCGGCGTGCGTCACCTCATCCGGGAAGTAGGAATTGAAGATCTGCGCCATCTGCGGGACGTAGAAGCCGGCGCCGAACGGGAAATGCTCCTTGGCGTAGCGGAACGCGACCTGCCATGCCACCAGCCGCCCGTGGAAGGACGCATCGCCCTCGACGTTGTTCAGCGTGTGCATGCGGTCCCAGAAGGATTGCGGCATCACGCTCAGCCCCGCCACGACCATCGCGGCACCGAGGCCGCCATAGATCAGCTTGTGGTCGCTGCGCAGCCAGATCAGCCCCAGCACGACCGCGAGCGCGATCACCCCGCCGCGGGAGTAGGAGCCGAACACCATCACCACCTGCAGGCCCAGCGCGGCCAGCATCCCCATGCGCAGCAGCCGGTGCGCGGTGTGGCGCCACAGGAAATACAGCAGCGGCAATTCCGTGACGATGCCGAGCGCGAGCTGGTTGTTGTCGCCCAGCACGCTGTCCGGTGGGCCGAACACGATGCCGCTGCCGCCGTTGACGATGGTGAAGCCGCCGCCCTTGACGCCGTAATAGCCGAGCGAGATCACCAGCACCCAGACCATGCCGATCATTCGCGCCTGCTTCGTCATCAGCACGAACACCAGGAACACCGGCGCGAAGGTCCGCATCACCCGGTCCCAGTACAGCCAGTTCTGCTCGGGCTGCGGCGAGGCCAGGCCGTTCACCGTCATCCACAGCACCAGCGCCAGCATGACCCAGGGCAGCAGGTCGCCGGTCCAGCGCTTGCGGTCGGCGGAGATCAGCCAGCCGACCAGCGTGGCGACGGCGACCAGACTGGCCAGCGGCTGGCCGAGCAGGAAGCCGAACACCTGCCGGTGCGGGCTCATGATGGAAAACCACTCCCAGCACAGCAGCCCCGCCGCCGGGACGCGCAGCGCCATCGGGATGTAGAAGGTCAGGCCGAGCGCCAGCACGATGTCGCGCATCAGGCTTGACCCCGCGCCGGCGGATCGGTTTGCTCTCCGGCCAGCGCAGCACGAAGGGCGGCCGGCATGGACGGTTTGCTGTTCCTGGCCTCCATCATCGCGATGGGCCTGGTGATGGCCTGGGTGCGGCAGAACGACCGGGTGGGCGAGCGGCAGGCGACCAGCGGGCTGTTCGCCCTGCGCAGCGCCGCCGCACCCCGCGCCCGGAAGGATGCGGAGCAGCCCGCCGCCCGGCCGTCATCGGGCGGCCCGTCCCACCGCACGGCGGCGCGGGGCTGACGGCGGGACGGCGAAGCCACACCGGGACGCTCATTTCGCCGGCGCGGCACGGTTCAGCGCCGCCGTCACCGCCTCGGGCGTCAGCAGTTCGGACAGCAGGATGCCGTCCGGCGCGCCGGGGCCGAACACCACGTCCATCGGCACGCCGTAGCGGCCGAAGCGTTGCAGCAGGGCGGTGACCGCCGGGTCCGGCCGCGTCCAGTCCGCCCGCATGGCGACCACGCCGCCGGCGCCGAGCCGCGCCGCCACCGGCGGCCGGCCGAGCACCGCCAGTTCGTTGACCTTGCAGGTCAGGCACCACGCGGCGGTGACATCGACCAGCACCACCTTGCCCCCAGCGACCAGCCGCGGAATGGCGGCCTCGTCCAGGGGTTGCCAGTTGCCCGTCTCGGCCGGCGCGGCGGCGGGCAGCGCCTCGCCGCGCAGGGACGGCACCAGCACCGCGACCGCCGCCAGTGCTGCCGCCAGCACGCTGCCCAGCCGCCGCTGCGCCGGCCGGTGATGCCGCCATGCCAGCACGCCGAGCAGCACCGCCAGCGCCGCCCCGGTCGCCACCGCCGCCGCCGCGCCCGCCTCCTGCCCCAGGACGCCGAGCAGCCAGAGCGCGGTGGCGAGCAGGGCGAGG
>JAKAZX010000347.1 GCA_021826485.1 Pseudomonadota bacterium
GGCTCGACGCCTTTCCGGACGCGGCGCCGGCCCTGGCGGCGCTGCGCGATGCCGGCATCGGCCGCGCCATCCTGTCGAACGGCGCGCCCGCCATGCTGGCCGAGGCGGTCGCCGCCGCCGGGCTGGACGGGCTGCTGGATGACGTGCTCAGCGTCGAGGAGGCCGGGCTGTACAAGCCTGATCCGCGGGTCTATCGGCTGGCCACCGAGCGGTTCGAGATGCCGGCGGAGCGGCTGGCGTTCGTCTCCTCCAATCCCTGGGATGCGTTCGGCGCGCGGGAGTTCGGGTTTCGCGTCATCTGGTGCAACCGTGGCGGCGTGCCGGACGAATACGGGCTGCGCGGCAGCGTCATCGAGATTTCCGACCTCGCGGCGCTGCCCGCGCACCTCGCGCGGTGACGCCGGCCGCACGCATCGCGGCTGCGATCGAACTGCTCGCCGCGGTGGAGACCGACCTGCGGCGGCCGGCCGATGCGGTGGCCAATGATTTCTTCCGCGCCCGCCGGTTCATCGGCGGCTCCGACCGCCGGGCGGTCGCCGAGCGGGCCTGGAGCGTGCTGCGTGCCCGCCGCCGCCTGGCGTGGTGGCTGGCCAGGGGGGAGGCGCCGGCGACGCCGCGGCTGCTGGTCGCTGCCTCCCTGCTGTTGCAGGGCTGGACGCTGGATGGCGTCGGCAAATGCTTCTCCGGCGGCAAGTTCGCCCCCACCGCCCTGCGGCCGGAGGAAGCGGTGGCGCTGCGGCCGCTGGAAGGCCACACGCTGGACCATCCCGAGATGCCGGAGCCGGTGCGGCTGGAAATCCCGGACTGGCTGTTCGTGCCCCTGTCCGCCCGGTTCGGCAGCGAACTGGCCGCCGAACTCGCCGCCCTGGCCGAGCCGGCGCCGCTCGACCTGCGCGTCAATCTGCTGAAGGCGACGCGCGAGGCGGCACAGCGATCGCTCGCCGCCGAAGGGGTGGAGGCGACGCCGACCCCGCTTTCCCCGTGGGGCCTGCGGGTGCCGGGGCGGCGGCCGGTGACGGCCGGGCGGACCTTCCAGGAAGGGCTGATCGAAATCCAGGACGAGGGCAGCCAACTCGTCGCCGCCCTGGTCGGGGCGGCCGCGGAGATGCGGGTGGCCGACTGGTGCGCCGGCGCCGGCGGCAAGACGCTGGCGCTGGCGATGGCGATGGGCAATCGCGGCCACATCGCCGCCTGCGACGTCTCGTCCGCCCGGCTGGAGGGCGCCGTCCGCCGCCTGCGCCGCGCCGGCGTGCACAACGTGGAGCGCCATCTGGTCGAGCCGGGGGACAAATGGGCCAAGCGCCGCGCCGGCGGGTTCGACCGGGTGCTGGTGGACGCGCCCTGCACCGGCATCGGCACCTGGCGGCGCAACCCGGATGCCAGGCTGCGCCTGTCCGCCCGTGATCTCGCGGAGTTGCAGGTGAAGCAGGCGGCCATCCTGCACGACGCGGCGCGGCTGGTTCGCACGGGCGGGCGTTTGGTTTACGCTACCTGCTCGCTGCTCACCGAGGAGAACGAGGCGCAGGTGCAGGGCTTCCTCGCCGCCCATCCGGACTTCGCCGTGGTGCCGCTGGCCCGCGCCTGGCCCTGGGCGGGCGACCCGCCTTGCGCCGGCCCGTTCCTGTCGCTGACGCCACGGCGGCACGGCACGGACGGGTTCTTCGCCGCGGTGCTGGAGCGCGCGGCGTGATCACCGTCCGCCGCGCCCGCCCGTCCGATGCCGGGGCGATCGCGGCGGTGCATGTCGCCGCGTGGCGCAGCGCCTATCCGGGCATCCTGCCGGACGGCTACCTCGCCCGCCTGTCGGCGCCGCGGCAGGCTGCCTACTATGACAGTGCCGTGCGCAGCGGCGTGGGGGTGCATGTCGCCTCGGTGTCCGGCGCCGATCTCGGCACGCTGGGCGGGGCGGCGCGGATCGTCGGCTTCGTCACCGGCAGCCCGGCGCGCGAATCCCGCTGGGCGGAGCCGCTGGCCGAGGGCGAGATCGAGACGCTGTACGTCCTCGACGACTGGCGGGAGCGCGGGCTGGGCCGCCGCCTGATGCGCGCCGCGGCGGCGCATCTGGCCGCCGCCGGCTGCCGGTCCGCCTTCGTCTGGGTGCTGCGCGCCAACCCGAGTCGCTGGTTCTACGAGCGGCTCGGCGGCCGCCCGGCGGCGGAGGCAACGATCGACGTTGCCGGCGTGCCGGTGGTGCAGACCGCCTATGTCTGGTCGCCGATCGAACGGCTGGTGCAGGCGACCTCGCTCGCGCCCTGAGCCGCCGTCAGCCCGCCTGCCGATGGATGCGCCGGATGGTCGCGGTGGTGCTGTGGCCGGCTTCCAGGTCGATCAGCCGCACATCCCCGCCATGCGCGCGCACGATGTCCGCGCCCACCACCTGATCGAGCCGGTAATCCGCGCCCTTGAACAGCAGGTCGGGCAGCAGCGCGGTGATCAGCGCCTCGGGCGTATCCTCCTCGAACAGCACCACCAGATCGACCGCGCCGATGGAGGCCATCACCGTCGCCCGCGCCATTTCGTTCTGCACCGGCCGGTCCGGGCCCTTCAGCCGGCGGACCGAGGCATCGCTGTTCAGCCCCACCACCAGCCGGTCGCAGGCGGCGCGTGCCCGCGCCAGCAGGCGCACATGGCCCGGATGCACCAGGTCGAAGCAGCCGTTGGTGAAGCCCACGCGCAGCCCCGCCGCGCGCCAGTCCGCCACCTGCGCGGCCGCCGCATCCGTCTCGGCGATCTTCTCGTCCAGCGCCAGCAGTTCGCGCCGGTGCAGCACGGCGCCGAGTTCGCCATGCCCGACCGTCGCGGTGCCCTGCTTGCCGACCGAGATGCCGGCCGCGACATTGGCCAGCATCGCCGCCTGTGGCATCGCGGCGCCGCAGGCGAGCCCGATCGCGAAGGCGGCAATCAGGGTATCGCCCGCGCCGGAAACGTCGGCGACCGCCCGCGCGCGCGTCGGCAGGTGCAGCGGCGGCGCGTCGCGGCGCACCAGCGTCAGCCCCTTGGCGGAGCGGGTGACCAGCACCGCAGCCGCCGCGGCCTGGGCCAGTGCCGCCTCGCCGGCCGCGATGGCGCCGGCGTCGTCATCGGTGGCGATGCCGCTGGCGCGTGCGGCTTCCGACTCGTTCGGGGTCAGCACATCGACGCCGCGATAGCCGGTGAAGGCGGCGCGCTTGGGATCGGCGATCACCGGCTTGCCGGCCGCCCGCGCCGCGGCGACCGCCGCCGCCAGCACATGGTCGGTCAGCACACCCTTCGCGTAGTCCGACAGCACCACCACGTCGGCGTTGGCGAGGGCCTGGGTGAATTCGGCCAATACTTGCGCTTCCAGCGCCGGGGCGATCGGCCCGGTTTCCTCCTCGTCCAGCCGGAGCAACTGGTGGCCGCCGCTGACGAAGCGGGTCTTCACCGTGGTCGGGCGCTGCGGCACCGGCACCAGACAGGCGGTGATCGCAGGGCTGGCCGCGAGCAGCCGCCCGATCTCGGTTGCCGCGTCATCCATGCCGACCACGCCGACCAGCAGCGCGTTGGCGCCCAGCGCCGCCACGTTCTGCGCCACGTTCGCGGCACCGCCCAGCACCGCACGCCGCCCGTCGGCCCGCAGCACCGGGATCGGCGCTTCCGGGGAGATGCGGCGCACGTCGCCCTGTACGTAGCGGTCGAGCATGATGTCGCCGAGCACCAGCACGCGGCAGCCGGCGAACCGCGGCAGCAGCCCGGCAAGCTCGCCGTCGGCGACGGGGGTTTCGGGGGCGGGGGCCTGGCTGGTCACGGCGCGGTCCTGTCGGTTGCCGAGGCGGTATAGCGCGTGCCGGCAGCGTTTTGATAGCGGCGCGTGATTGAGGCACATCAAGGCCGGCGCGGCGGAGTCGGGCGAAGTTTGCCGCATGGAAACCGAACATCTCGTCGCCAAATACGACCTCCGCGTGCCGCGCTACACCAGCTATCCCACGGCGCCGCAGTTCCGCCCGACGGTGGATGCCGCCGTCTATGCCGGCTGGCTCGCGGCGCTGGCGGATGACGCGCCGGTATCGCTCTATCTGCACGTGCCGTTCTGCGCCGCGCTGTGCTGGTATTGCGGCTGCCACACCACCGCGGTCACGCAGCGCGGGCCGATGGATGCCTATGCCGACACGCTGCTGGCCGAAATCGAGGTCGTCGGCCGCGCCATCGGCCGGCGCCTGCCGGTCTCGCACGTGCACTGGGGCGGCGGCACGCCGCATGCGCTGCCGGGGGAACGGCTGCGCGGCATCATGGCGCGGCTGCGCCGGACCTTCGCCTTCGCGCAGGATGCCGAAGTGGCCGTCGAGATCGACCCGCGGACCGCAGGCGCCGCGGTGATCG
>JAKAZX010000348.1 GCA_021826485.1 Pseudomonadota bacterium
ATCAGCACAGCCACCGTTTCCAAATCCGCGCATGAGGCGATGGAGCAGAAATTCCTGCGCGAGACCGACGGGATCACCATGAACCGCAACCGGCTGCTGGCGGATGCCAAGGCGCGGGCGCTGGCGATGGCGGCAGGCTACGCCCCGCCCAAGCCGCCGGAATTCGTGCTGCCCGGCCGCGCCGGCCGCGTCGGGTTCCGGATGGCGGCGGAGGGGTTCTTCCGCCGCGGCATCGCGACCGCGCACGATCTGGTGGTGGCGGATGCGCTCGCCGAGGTACTGACCGGCGGCGAGGCCGACATCATCGACGTGGTGAGCGAGCAGCAGTTGCTGGACCTGGAGCGCGCCGCCTTCATGCGCCTGATGCGCACTGGCCCGACGCTGGCGCGCATCGAACACACGCTGGAAACCGGCAAGCCGCTGAGGAACTGACGCCATGCAAACCTACAAGGCGCCGCTGCGCGACATGCGCTTCGTGCTGCACGAGCTGCACGACAGCGGCACGCTGTCCGCCCTGCCAGGGCTGGCCGAAATCTCCCCCGAGCTGATCGACAGCATCCTGGAGGAAGCGGCGAAGTTCTGCGAAGGCGTGCTGGCCCCGCTGAACATGAGCGGCGACGAGGAGGGCGCTCGGCTGGAGAACGGCGTGGTGCGCACGCCGCGCGGTTTCACCGACGCCTATCGCGCGTTCCGCGAAGGCGGCTGGACCGCGATCGCCTGCGATCCGGCCTGGGGCGGCCAGGGCCTGCCGCACAGCGTCAACAAGGCGGTCGAGGAGATGATCTGCGCGACCAACCTCGCGTTCGGCACCTATCCCGGCCTGTCGTTCGGCGCCTACAGCGCGATCGCGAGCCACGCCGACGACGAACTGAAGCGGCGCTTTCTGCCGAAGCTGGTCGATGGCACCTGGGCCGGTTCGATGTGCCTGACGGAGCCGCAATGCGGCACCGATCTCGGCCTGCTGCGCACGCGGGCCGTGCCGCAGCCGGACGGCAGCCACCGGATCACCGGCAACAAGATCTTCATCACCGGCGGCGAGCACGACCTGACCGAGAACATCATCCATCTCGTGCTCGCGCGGCTGCCGGATGCGCCGCCGGGCATCAAGGGGATCAGCCTGTTCCTGGTGCCGAAATTCCTGCCGACGGACGACGGGCGGCCGGGCACGCGCAACGGCGTGGTGTGCACCGCGATCGAGCACAAGATGGGCATTCGCGCCTCGGCGACCTGCCAGCTCAGTTTCGAGGACGCGACCGGCTGGCTGGTCGGGCAGCCGCACAAGGGCATGGCGGCGATGTTCACCATGATGAACAGCGAGCGCCTGTCGGTCGGCGTGCAGGGGCTGGGGCTGGCCGAGGCGAGCTACCAGGGCGCGGTCAGCTACGCGCGGGAACGCCTGCAAGGCCGCTCCCTCGCGGGGGCGCGGCATCCGGACAAGCCGGCCGATCCGATCATCGTGCATCCGGACGTGCGGCGGATGCTGCTGACCATGCGCGCCTATACGGAAGGCTGCCGCGCACTTGCCGGCTGGGTCGCGCGCCAGTTGGACGAAATGGACCGCGCCGCCGATCCGCAAGGGCAGCAGCGGGCCGCCGATTTCACCGCGCTGATGACGCCGGTGGTGAAGGCGCTGTTCTCCGACCTCGGGTTCGAGGCGACCAATCTCGGCGTGCAGGTCTATGGCGGCCACGGCTACATCCGCGATCACGGCATGGAGCAGTACGTGCGCGACGCGCGCATCGCCATGATCTACGAGGGCACCAACGGCGTGCAGGCGCTCGATCTGGTCGGCCGCAAGCTGCCGATGCATGGCGGGCGGCTGCTGCGCGGCTTCTTCCACCCGGTGAGTGACTTCATCGCGGCGCAGTCGGCGCATCCGCAGCTCGGCGAGATGGTCAAGGGCCTCGGTCGCGCGTTCGGCGCGCTGCAACTGGCAACCGCGCACATCGCCGCCAAGGGCCTGGCCGACGCCGAGGAGGCAGGGGCGGCGGCCACCGAATATCTGCGCCTGTTCGGCCTGGTCGCGCTCGGCTTCATGTGGGCGCGCATGGCCGTGCTGGCGGCGGAGAAACTGCCGGCGGCCAACGGCGATGCCGAGTTCTACGCCGCCAAGCTGGCGACCGCGCGGTTCTTCATGGAACGCGTCCTGCCGCAGGCCGGGGCGCTGTTGGCTGCCATCAAGTCGGGCAAGTCGGCCATGATGGCGCTGGAGGAGGCTGCATTCTGAGCAGACCTGCCGCCCGCTTGAACAACGGCCGCCGTGCGCGTATCCTGTTTTTCACGAATTGAGGACGTGCAATCGGGGTGGAGGGTCGGACGATGCTGAAGCGTCGGGCGTTTGTCGCAGGGGCGGCGCTGCTGGCCGCCGCACCCCGGGCATGGGCGGCGGAGACGGTGACGGTCGGGGTCAGCGGGCCGCTGACCGGGCCGAACGCGCAGTATGGCGCGCAATGGAAAGCCTCGTTCGATCTCGCGATCGCCGAGGTGAAGGCGGCCGGCGGCCCGGCGATCGAATACGTGTTCGAGGACAGCCAGAGCGACCCGCGCCAGTCCGTCGCGATCGCCCAGAAATTCGTCAACGATCCGCGCATCATCATGGAGATCGGCGATTTCTCCTCCACCGCCTCGATGGCGGCCTCGCCGATCTATCAGCGCGGGCGGCTGGTGCAGTTCGGGATGACCAACTCGCATCCCGATTTCACCAAGGGCGGCGACTACATGTGGAGCAGCTCGATCAGCCAGGCGGAGGAGCAGCCCAACCTGGCCGACTATGCGATCGCCGGCCTCGGCATGAGCAAGCTGGCGGTGCTGCACCTGAATACCGACTGGGGCACCACCAGCAAGACGCTGTTCGTCAAGGCCGCCGAGGTGAAGGGCGCGCAGGTCGTGGCGACCGAAGGCTTCCTGCCGAGCGAACGCGACTTCCGCTCCACGCTCGTGCGCATCCGCGACGCGCAGCCGAACGGGATCATCCTCGAAGCCTATTACGCCGATGCCGCGGTGATCGCGCGGCAGGTGCGCGAGCTTGGCCTGAAGCAGCCGATCGCCGCGGTCGGCTCGGTCTATTCGCCGAAGCTGCTGGAGCTGGGCGGCGATGCGGTCAACGGCATCTACACCCAGGCGCAGTTCTTCCCCGACGATCCGCGTCCGGAGGTGCAGGGCTTCGTCAAGGCGTTCGTGGCGAAATACGGCCGCCAGCCGGACGGGTTCAACGCCACCGCCTACGACACCATGAACCTGTTCGCCGCCCTGGTGCAGCAGCTCGGCGCCTCGCGCGACGCGATCCACACCGGGCTTGCGAAGATCAAGGACGTGCCGAGCGTCGTCTACGGCAAGATGACGTTCGACCCGGCGACGCGGCGCGTCTCTGGCGCGCGGTATGAGCGGCTGGTGGTGAAGGACGGCAAATTCACGCTGTGGGATGGCAGCAAGCCGGCGATCTGATGCTCGGTCCCTGGCTCGACTACACCGTCAACGGCCTGATCATCGGCAACATCTATGCGCTGCTCGCGGTCGGGCTGGCGCTGATCTTCGGTGTCGCCAACCTGATCAACTTCGCGCATGGCTCGGTCTATACGGTCGGGGCCTATATCGGCTGGGCGGCGATCACCTATCTGCACACGCCGCTGCCGGCGACGCTGCTGCTGGTGATCGCGGGCTGCGCGCTGCTGGGGGTGGCGATCGAGCGGGTCGGCCTGCGCGCGCTGCACGGGCGCTCGCGCATCGCGCCGCTGCTGGCGACCATCGGCATCAGCCTGGTGCTCGATCAGCTCGTGCAACTGATCTGCTCCCCCGATCCGCGCGCATTGCCCAGCCAGTTGCCGGATGTGCGGTTCCGCATCGGCGGCGGCACCATCGGCACGCTCGATCTGCTGATCGCCGGCATCGGCATCGGCAGCGCGGCCCTGCTGTACCTGTTCCTGCGCTTCACCAAGCTCGGCTGGGCGGTGCGCGCGACGGCGCAGGATCAGGACGCGGCGCGGCAGATGGGCGTCGATACCGATCGGGTGAACCTGACGGTGTTCGCGATCGCTTCGGCGCTCGGCGGCGTCAGCGGCGTGCTGGTCGGCATGTACTATAACAGCATCGACCCGAACATGAGCTTCGACGCCACGCTGAAGGGCGTGGTGGCGATGATGATCGGCGGCCTCGGCAACGTGCCGGGGGCGATCGGCGGCGGCCTGCTGCTGGGGCTGACCGAAAGCTACGGCATCGCGCTACTCGGCAGCAGCTACCGCAATCTGTTTGCCTTCGCGCTGCTGATCCTGATTCTGGTCGCCGCCCCCAACGGATTGTTCAGCCGCCGCCGCGACATTCCGGCCGAGCCGAGATCGG
>JAKAZX010000349.1 GCA_021826485.1 Pseudomonadota bacterium
GGGGAACGCATCCTCTCCGCCACCCGCGCCCGCCCATGGTTCGGTTCATCCCCGCGCCCGCGGGGAACGCCCGCCGTCGCCGGACATCGCGGTGGACGTGAACGGTTCATCCCCGCGCCCGCGGGGAACGCGGAGCAACAACGCGATGTGCGCGGTGCTCAACCGGTTCATCCCCGCGCCCGCGGGGAACGCCCGTGGGCACTGGCGAATATCGGCGCCACGCTCGGTTCATCCCCGCGCCCGCGGGGAACGCGCCCCCGAACGCTCGAAGATGGCTCGGTATTGCGGTTCATCCCCGCGCCCGCGGGGAACGCTCTTCGGAGAACCCAATGGTTCTACGTCCAGATTCACCTGTCAAAGAACCTACCGAATGAGAACGTCCGTTCTCACCCTCCTGAACGGCCCCTGGCCCGCGTCGGGACCGAGGCCGGCCCCGGTGCGGCCGGCAATGCCGCCTCCGGCCCGAAGCTCACCAGCCGCAGCCCGTCCAGGTCCACCGGCACCCGGCGGTTCTTCCCACAGGTATCGAACTCGAACCCGGCTTCGTTCGCCGCCGCCCAGGCAATCACCGCGTTCCCGCCCTCGATATACGCGCACACCTGGCCCCAGATCATCTCCCGCACCCGCCGGCTATAGGCGCCGACATAGACCCCCGCCCGCACCTCCAGCAGCCACACCGCCAGCCGGCCGCGCAACCGCGGCGGCGCGTTCTCAACCACGATGACCAGCATCGCCCAACGCCTCCGACCCCTCGATGGCCACCGGCATCGCCTCGGGCAGCGGCTCCGGGACCGACAGCCCGCCGGCTGACAGGACGTCCTCGATCAGCGGGATCAGCCGGCTCAAGATGTTGGTCCGGCGGAACGCGTCCCGGCAGCGACGCCGCACCTCGCCCTGTGCGTCGGTCACCAGCCGCCCATCCAGCGGGCGCGCGTGCTGCATCGCCGCCGCCACCCGGAATGCTTCCGGCACCACGGTTTCGAACTTCACGATGTCGGCGATATCGTAAACGAAGCTCTGCGGCTTGCCGGTATGCAGGAAGCCGATCGCCGGCGCGTAGCCGGACGCCAAAACCGCCGCTTCGGTGATTCCGTAGAGTGCCGCGGTGGCAGCCGACACGCACCGGTTGACCACATCAGCGCCCGACCAGTCGTGCGGGTCATAGTTGCGCCCGTCCCACGTCGCGCCATGGCGCGAAGCCAACAATCGGTAGGTCTCGCGCACTCGCACGCCCTCGATCCCACGCAACTGATCGACCGAGCGCCGTGCCGGCGCCTCCTCGCCGAAGCGCAGCGTATACATCTTGCGCACCACCTTGAGCCGCGCCTCGTCATCGAGCGCAAGCCGCGCCTGATACAGCAGCCGGTCCGATCGCGCCCCGCCTGGCTGGCCGGCAGCATAGAGCCGCACCCCGGCCTCGCCGACCCAGATCAATAGCGTCCCCGCCCGCGCGGCCAGGGCAACCGCTGCGTGGCTCACACGCGTGCCCGGTTCCAGCATCAGGCAGACGATGCCACCCACAGGGATGTGTATTCGGATCTGGCGGTCATCGACCAGCACGAAGGCGCCATCCAGCACGTCGAGCCGGCCCTTCTCCAGGAACACGATCGCCGCGCGCTCGCGGATCGGGATCGGGCGCGGCGGCGGCAGGCCCGGCAGCGCGCCCGACATGGCTCAGGTCCGCCGGATCAGCATCAGCCCGCAGCCAAAAGCCTTGGCACGCCCGAATCCGCGCGCCAGTGCCGGCAAGAACTTATCGGGTTCGGTCACCTCCAGCCGGCCGGCGAAATCGAGCACGTTGAAGGTGATCGGTTTGTTCCCCTCGCGGCGGATGCGTCGCCATTCGTCTCCTTCCACCGCGACCTCGCCGACCGGCCGGAACCCCCCCGCCGCACCCTGGCGGGCGAGCCAACCATTAGCGGCTTCACCCAGCACTTCTCGCCGGCGCTCGGCCCGCTCGGCCACAGGCAGCCGGGCGAGGGCGTCGGCTACCACGTCCTGCCGCTTGCCGCGGATGTCCGGGCCGCTGCTGCGCGCCACCACCGCATTGGCCCGCAGCAGGAACGCCAGCCGATCTCCCGTGGCGAGCAAGGGGGCAAACGGTTTCGGCGGGTCGAGAGCGAACAGCCCCGCCCGATCCTCCGGCGCCCTGGCCGAAAGCAGCAGAAAGACGCCAGGCTCCTGCTCGCGCCACAGGAAGTCCCGCCGGCGGTCGGCGGTATCGCCGAACAGAGTCCAAACCAGCCGGTGTCCGATATCGACGCGGGCGTCTCCGCCCTGGGGTAGGAGTAGCGCGGCGAGCGGCTCCAGTCCGCGATCGCGGCGCAGCCTCGCGCGGGTCAGGAACATGGTGGCGGCTCCAGCAGGCGTAACACGGCCTCGTCGCGCAGGTCGAACTGCCAGCGGGCACGCGAGGCGAGCGCATCGCGGCGGCGTTCGGTGCGTAGGAGGCCGGGGTAGCCCACGGGAACGTCGGCCGCGTCCAACGCCAGCAGCGGTTCGTTCCGCCGCCACGGCAGGATCTGCGCATGAAGGATTGCTTCGGCCGGTTCCGCGCGACGCGCGCGCAGCGCCGCCACCGGGTCCGCCGCCGGCTCAATGCGTGGGGCGAGCGGCAGGCCGAGCGGACAGGATTTGCGGCCCAGATACGGCGTGAACCGCGGGCACTGCATCGCTTCGGCGAGGGCGGTCAGGGGCCAGCGCGGTGCTGCCCGCTCCCAAACCGCACCGAGCACCAGCACGTCGGCCCGGTACGCACGTCGGCTCAGGATCGTTCCCAGGGCCTGCCGGTCGGCAAGTTCCTCGGCGCGCGTGGCATAGCGGATGCCGCGCCGCGCCGGCGGCACCTGGGCGGTGTGATAGTCGATCAGCACCGGCCCGGCGTGCTCGATCAGCAGGCCGACGCCATAGCCCTGCTCCAGCGCCTGCTGCGCTGCTTCGTCGGTGCGGTCGAGGCCGAGACAGGCAGCGGTCAACCCCAGCACCGCGGAGCGGCCGGGCCGATCCCAGCCGTCGCGCTGCTCGCCGACCGCCACGCCGCCCATGGCGCCGAGCGGGGCGTAGAGGCGGAAGGTCAGGATTTGCTGCATGACGCCGCCGCCTCGCGGCAGAACCCGACCAGCGCGGCGAGGCTGCCCGTGCCCGCCAGTACGTCGAGTTCGACGGGTGCTTCGGCGGCGGCGCCGTAGCAGGCGTCGATCCTGTCCCGAAACTCCTTGAGCCGCTGGATCGAGCCGCCCATCAGATCCTCGCCCGAGACCGGCCGGGCGAAAGCGCCGGCCAGGGTCCGCGGTTGCGCGTCGCCGCGCTCGGCCAGCACATACTCCGCACGGGCGCGGGCGGCGAAACTGTTCTGCTTGCCCGAGGGCGCGACGGTCGCTGCCGCCTCCACCAGCGCGGCGCAGGCAGTGCCGGCCAAGACTGCATCGCCGCCAAGGTTCTTGAACAGCAGCGCAAGATCGATGCAGGCATAGAGATAGAACACGCCCGAACCGAACCCCTGCTCGCCGACGAAACCGGCGCCGGCGTCCTCGGCAGGCTTCTTGAGGTCATCGACAGCGGTATAGAAATCGTCTTCCACCACCGACTTGTGGGTGGTGATGGCGTGCGCGACCTGGACCGCGGCCTCGCGGTTGAAGTCCGGTGCGTCGGCAAGCATGCGGCCAAACATGGCGATGTCGGCGGCGGTGTCAGTGCGGCGGAGCAGGTCCTCTGCCTTTGCCTCGGTCCTTTCGCCGCCGGCGATCTGCTCGGCGAGCGCGTAGGCGGTTGTTGCCTCCTCGGGCGAAATGAAGGCAAGCTGTTCGGTATAGAGGGGGTTCTTGTCCTTCTCTGGCTTCTCCTTGCCGAGCAAGGGCAACAGCTTACGCACCGCCGCCGTGGCGACGTCGCCAGCCACACCACGCGCCAGCAGGTGCTCGTGCAGAAGCGTGCCAAAACGTTGCGTACGCATGCCCATGTGACCGGCTAGGGCTTGGCGCATCACGTCGGAACTGCGCCATGCCCGCTTGAGCGCCTGGGAGGACACGCGCAATCGTGGCACCCCGCCCACCTGTGCGGTTTTCGGCCGGCCGGTGTCGTCGCGGTTGAGGTTGGCGGGCGGGTAGAAGGTCAGCAGGTGCAATTGCAGGAAGCGGCTCACGGCGCGGCTCCTTCGGAGGCGGGTTGCTGGGTGGGCGCATCATTGTCGCGGGTGGGCGGCTCGCCGGCGTAGTAGCGGAAAATCCAGTCGCGCCGGCGCCGTTCCGACCAGTCGAGCAGTGCCCTGGCGAGATCGGCCACGTCCGCCTTGCGGTCGGCGAGCGCCAGCAGGCGGCGAAACTGGAT
>JAKAZX010000014.1 GCA_021826485.1 Pseudomonadota bacterium
GCTCTGGCTGCGCCTTGCGATGACGGGGGGCGGCGCGCGCCATTACCTCCCACGTCATCGCCTCCCCGTCCCTGCCGCGCTATCCTCCCGGCATGGGCGCCATCCGACCGGTCGGCGAGTTGCTGCGGGAATGGCGGCAGTTGCGGCGGCTGAGCCAGCTTGATCTGGCGTGCGAGGCCGATATCTCCACGCGGCATCTGAGTTTCGTGGAAACCGGGCGGGCGGTGCCGAGCCGGGAGATGGTGCTGCGGCTGGCCGAGCATCTCGACGTGCCGATGCGCGAGCGCAATGCGCTGCTGCTCGCCGCCGGGTTCGCGCCGGTGTTCGCCGAGCGGGCACTGGACGATCCGGCGCTGGGCGCCGCACGCGCCGCCGTCGCGGTGGTGCTGGAGCGGCAGAAGCCGTATCCGGCCTTCGCGCTCGACCGGCAGTGGCGCATCGTCGCCTCCAACCGCGCGCTGCCGCAGCTTTATGCGGGCGTGGCGCCGGCGCTGCTGGCGCCGCCGGTGAACGCCATGCGGCTCAGCCTGCATCCGCAGGGCCTCGCGCCGCGCATCGCCAACCTGGCGGAGTGGCGGGCACATCTGCTGGCGCGGCTGCGGCGGCAGATCGCGGTGTCGGCGGATGCGGAACTGGCGGCGCTGCTGCGCGAACTGCTGACCTATCCGGCGCCCGACGCGGCGACGCCGCCGCCCGCGCCCACTGCGGTGCTGGTGCCGCTGCGCATCGCCACCGCCGCCGGCACGCTGGCGTTCTTCAGTACGACGACGGTGTTCGGCACGCCGCTGGACGTGACGCTGGCGGAGCTTGCCATCGAACTGTTCTTCGCCGCCGATGCGGCGACGGACGCGCTGGTGCGCCAGTTCGCTGCCGACGCCGCGCCGGTATGACCTGCGGCGTAATCGCTTCGCCGCACGATGCCGCGCATCCTCCCCTCGTCAGGCGGATGGCCAGGGTGGCCGCCGCGACAGAGCGGAGAATCTGCGATGAGCAACGTGAACGAGACCGTGGTGCGCTACATCGCCTGCTGGAACGAGCAGGACGCGCGGCGCCGGCGCGAGCTGGTGGCGGCCACCTGGACGGCGGACGGACGCTATGTGGACGCGCATCGCGACGGGACCGGCCATGACGCAATCGACGCGCTGATCGCCACCGCGCAGGCGCACTTCCCCGGCTACCGCCTGAACCTGGTCAGCGGGATCGAGGCGCACAACGACCGCGTGCGGTTCAGTTGGGCGGCCGGCGGCGCGCCGGACGCGCCGCTGTTCATCGCCGGCACCGACTTCGTCGAGCTGGCGGCCGACGGGCGCATGCGCAGCGTCACCGGCTTCACCGACGCAGCGCCGGCGGCGGCCGGCTGACCGGCCGCGCCCCGCGCCCGCACATGCGGCGGGCGCGGGGCGATGCGGTCACGCTTTCGGCTTCACCGCGATCACGTCGATCTCCACCACCCATTCCGGCCGCGCCAGCGCCTGCACGACGAGGCCGGTGAACACCGGATGGACGCCTTTCAGCCAGCGCCCGGCGACGCGGTACACCGCCTCCCGGTAGCGGATGTCGGTGAGGTAGACGGTGGCTTTCACGATGTGGTCGAGCGAGGAGCCGCATTCGCGCAGCAGCAGGTCGATGTTGCGCATCACCTGCTCCGCCTGCCCGGCGGGATCGCCGACGGCGACATTCTCCCGCGTGTCGAGGTCCTGCGCCACCTGGCCGCGCAGATAGACCGTGTCCCCGGCGATCACCGCCTGGCAGAGATCGTTGTCCAGCTTCTGTTCGGGATAGGTGTCGCGGGTGTTGAACTTGCGGATGCGCGTATGGGTCATCGTGATGCTCCGACAGAGAGAATCCACAGATTACGCAGATTTACGCAGATTCGGCCTGAACGAAAATCTGCGAAATCTGCGAAATCCGTCGATTATGCCTTCTTCTTCCCCAGCACCCGCTCCGACACGCCGGCGGCGCGGCGGGCGGCTTCCAGCGGGGTGCGCCAGTCGAAGCTGCGCCACACCGCGGCGAGATGCGCGAACGGCGGGGATTGCGCGAACAACTGGAAGGTCAGCCGGTGGCCGGCATAGTCCGAGTTCAGCAGGTCGCGCGCGAAGGCGAGCAGGCGGCGCCGATCCTCCGCCGCCCAGTCCTCGTTGACGGTATAGTATTTCTCCAGCCACGGGGCCGCCTCGGCATTGCGGAAGGTGGCGGCGTCGGGGGTGATGCAGATCTGCCCGCCGCACAGCTCGCGCGCGATGTGCATCATGTGGTGCAGTTGCGAGCAGGCCAGCACGCGGCCGGTGTAGAGCAGCGACTGGTTCGGCATCAGCAGCCCGGCCGGGCTTTTCTCGGCCAGCGCGATCGCCGCCGTCAGATGCGCGTGGATGCCTTCGCGGTAGCAGGCGAGCGTCGCCAGCTTCTCCTGCACCGCCTGCTGCTTGTCGAGGCCGGTCTGCCGCGCGTTCAGCAGCGCCGCGCCGATCATCAGATCGGCCGAGCGCAGGATGCGCAGCACGAAGGCGAAGGCGCTGTAGCGGTGCAGCGTCGCGCGGATGTAGCTGGCGGCGCGGGTGTGCCGGTAGAACAGCACATTCTCCCACGGGATCAGCACGTCGTCGAACACGACCAGCGAATCCACCTCGTCGAAGCGGTTGGCGAGCGGATAATCCTCCGCCGGCGCGCGGCCGGCGAAGCCGGTGCGGCAGATGAACTTCAGATTGGGCGAAGCGAAGTCGCAGATGAAGCCGACCGCGTAATCCGACAGCTCGGCATCGCCCCAGTTGGCGATGGTCGGCTTGGTGAACGCCTGGTTGGCATAGGCGGCGGCGGTTTCGTATTTGGCGCCGCGCACGACGATGCCGGCATCGGTTTCCCGCACCACATGCAGCAGCATGTCGGGGTCCTGGTCCTGCGGGCGCTTCGAGCGGTCGCCCTTCGGATCGGTGTTGGCGGAGACGTGGAACGGGTCGCGCGCGATCACCTGCGCGACATGACGGCGGATGTTCTCGGCGAAGCGGGGATCAACCTCGTTCAGCACGTCCTGCCCGTCATAGAGCGACCACATCTCGCCCACCGTCTCGTCGCCGACGCGCGTCACCACGCCGGCGATCTCGTCCAGCACGGTCTCCACCGCGCGGCGCTTGTCGTGCCAGTCCTGCTGCGTCTGCGGCAGCTTCACCGCGACCGGGTTCACCTCTCCGGCCGGGTCGGCATAGGTCATCACTGCGCGGAACCGCGCCTCGTGCTGCATGTCGTAGATGCGGGCGCGCACATCGACCAGCGGGCGCAGCATCTTATGGGTGGTGACATCGGCCACCCGTTCCCCGTCGATCCAGACGCGGCGGCCGTCGCGCAGGCTGTCGCGGTATTCGGCGCCGGTGCGGATCATGCCCGCGCCTCCCGGATCTCGAAATGCGCGGCGGTGGGGCGGCGCGCGGTGCCGTTGATCGGCAGGATGTCCTGCGGACAGGCGGAAAAGGCGATGACGAGGTCCATTTCCGCCCGCAGCGCGACATAGCTGCCGGGGGTGCAGACCGGCGGATCGAACGACACCAGCCCCTCCGCGGTCCAGGGAATGTTCATGAACAGGTTGAGCGGGCTCGGCGTCTCCGGCGGGCGCAGGCCGAGTTCGGCGAGGCCCTGGGCGAGATTGTCGGTGCAGTTGTCGTGGTAATCGGTGCAGCCCAGCCCCTGGTAGCGATAGCGGTCGCAGGCGGCGATCAGCGTGTCGTGGACGCCGCCCGCGGTATCCTCGGTCAGCGTCAGGATCGGGCGGCGGCGGTTGGTGACCAGCGTGTCGCCGATGCGCGGCGTCAGCCGCAGCATCGCCGCGCGGCTGTGCTCCATCGACATGAACTCGGCAAGGTCGGCGCGGTTGAACGCCCAGGTATCGACCACCTGCGCGCCATGCGTGTTGACGACCCGCACGGTCTGCCCGGCGGCGACGAAGGCCGCCTTGCCGCGCCGCGCCGGGATGGTGGAAAGCCCGGGCATGCCCCGCCCCCGCTGATTGCCTGGCGGGCAGGATAGGCGGGTCGGGCGGCGGCTGCCAATGCGGCTTCCCAGCGCCGCCCGCTCGGGGCAGAGTGGCCCCCCGGGATGCACCGGAGGAGGCTGCGATGCGGCGGCGGGACCTTCTGTTGACGGCGGCGGCGGCGCTGGCGGCGCCGCGCATCGGGCGGGCGGAGGCAGCCAGCACGCTGCGCTTCATCCCCCAGGCGGACCTGGCGACGCTCGATCCGCACTGGACCACCGCCTATGTCACCCGCAACCACGCCTACATGGTGTACGACACGCTGTACGGCAGCGACGGCAAGTTCCAGGCCTCGCCGCAGATGGTGGCGGGCCATGTGATCGAGGATGACGGCCGGCGCTGGACGCTGACGCTGCGCGACGGGCTGAAATGGCACGACGGGGAGAAGGTGCTGGCGCGCGACTGCGTCGCCAGCATCCGCCGCTGGGCGCAGCGCGATGCGTTCGGCCAGGCGCTGACGGCGGTGACCGACGAGCTGTCCGCCCCGGACGACACGCGGATCGTGTTCCGGCTGAAACGGCCGTTCCCGCTGCTGCCGACCGCGCTCGGCAAAAGCGCCTCGCCGATGGCCGGCATGATGCCGGAGCGGCTGGCCAGCACCGATTCGATGAGCCAGGTGAAGGAAATCATCGGCAGCGGCCCGTTCCGCTTCGTGATGGATGAGCGGGTGCCCGGCGCGCGGGCGGTGTATGCCCGCTTCGACGGCTACGTGCCGCGCGCGGACGGCACGCCCGACTGGACCGCGGGGCCGAAGCGCGCGCATTTCGACCGGGTGATCTGGACCACCATCCCCGATCCCTCCACCGCCTCGGCCGCGGTGCAGAGCGGGGAGCAGGACTGGTGGGAATACACCACCGCCGATCTGCTGCCGATGCTGCGCAAGGACAAGGGCGTGCGCGTGGACGTGCTGGACAAATACGGCACCACGGAAATCCTGCGCTTCAATCACCTGTATCCGCCATTCGACAACCCGGCGGTGCGGCGCGCCGTGCTGGGCGCGATCTCGCAGGCCGATTTCATGGAATCGGTCGCCGGCGACGACACCAGCATGTGGCGCGACGGCGTCGGCTTCTTCTGTCCCGGCACGGCGCTTGCAAACGATGCCGGCATGCAGGCACTGAACGGCAAGCGCGACCTCGCCCGCTCGAAGCGCGAGCTGGAGGCGGCGGGCTACAAGGGGGAGCGGGTGGCGCTGATGGTGCCGACCGACTTCCCCTCGCTGAAGGCGCTGTGCGATGTCGCGGCCGACCTGATGGGCAAGCTCGGCATGAACGTCGATTACCAGGCGATCGACTGGGGCACGCTGGTGCAGCGGCGCGCCAAGCGCGACCCGGTGGACAAGGGCGGCTGGAACGCGTTCTGCACCGGCTTCAACAGCAGCGACCTGCTGAACCCGGCCGGCCATCTGCCGCTGCGCGCCAACGGTGCCAAGGCGTGGTTCGGCTGGCCGGACGACCCGAAGCTGGAACAGTTGCGCGACGGCTGGTTCGCCGCGCCCGATGCCGCCGCGCAGAAGAAGCTGGCCGAGGAGATCCAGTTGGAGGCGTTCCAGGACGTGCCCTATGTGCCGCTCGGCTCCTACATGCAGGCGACCGCCTATCGCGCCGATCTGCACGGCATCCTCGACGGCTTCGCGATCTTCTGGAACGTGCAGCGCGGATGAGCATGCCCGTGCTCGGCCGGCGCGCGGCGCTGACGCTGGCCGCGGGGGCGCTGGCGGCTCCGGCGGTCGCGCGGGCCGATGCGGCGCGGGTGCTGCGTTTCGTGCCGCAGGCCAATCTGTCCAGCCTGGATGCGGTCGCCGGCACGCAATACGTGGTGCGCAACGCCGCAGCGATGGTGTGGGAGACGCTGTACGGCGTGGACGCCAGCTTCACGCCGCGCCCGCAGATGTGCGAAGGCCACGAGGCGAGTGCGGATTTCCGCACCTGGACGTTCCGGCTGCGCCCCGGCCTGCGCTGGCACGACGGCGAGCGCGTGACCTCCCGCGACGTGGTCGCCAGCCTGCAGCGCTGGATGGTGCGCGACACCATGGGCCAGGTGATCCGCGGCCGGCTCGATGCGCTGGAGGCGATCGACGACCGCAGCGTGCGCTTCCGGCTGAACAAGCCGTTCAGCAAGATGCTGTTCGCCCTCGGCAAAAGCAACGCGCCGATGGCGCTGATCATGCCCGAGCGGATCGCCCGTACCGACCCGTTCCAGTTGATCGGCGACTATGTCGGCTCCGGCCCGATGGTGTTCCGCAAGGATGAGTGGGTACCCGGCGCGCGTGCGGTGTTCGCGCGCTTCGCCGGCTATCAGCCGCGGCAGGAACCGGGCGAATGGCTTGCCGGCGGCAAGCGGATGAACTTCGAGCGGATCGAATGGCAGATCCTGCCCGATCCCGCCACCGCCGGCGCCGCGCTGCAGAACGGCGAGGTGGACTGGTGGGAGACGCCGATCCCCGATCTGGTGCCGCTGCTGCGCCGCAACCGCGACGTGGTGGTGGACATCGCCGACCCGCTGGGCAATCTCGGCAGCCTGCGGATGAACCATCTGTTTCCGCCGTTCAGCGACGTGCGGGCGCGGCAGGCGCTGCTGATGGCGACGTCGCAATCCGACTACATGGAAGCGGTGTGCGGCGGCGACGCTGCGCTGTGGCAGACGACGGCGAGCTTCTTCACCCCCGGCACCGCGCTCTATACCGAGGATGGCGGCGAGCTGCTGAAAGGCCCGCGGCGCTATGACGCGGCGAAGCAACTGCTGGCCGCGGCGGGCTACAACGGGGAAAAGGTGATCCTGATGGTGGCAACCGACATGGCGATCACCAAGGCCGAGGGCGACGTCACCGCCGACATGCTCGGCCGCATCGGCATGAACGTCGATTATCAGGCGCTGGACTGGGGCACCGTGGGGGCGCGGCGGGCCAAGAAGGACCCGCCGGGCAAGGGCGGCTGGCACATCTTCCACACCTGGCACGCGGGCGCCGACTGCATCAACCCGGCCCCCTACACGGCGCTCGATGCCGGTGGCGACAAGGCGTGGTTCGGCTGGCCGAACAGCCCGGCGGTGGAGGACGGGATCGTCGCCTGGTACGACGCGCCCGACGCGACGGCCGAGAAGGCCGCCGCCGCCGCCATCAACCGTGCCGCCTTCGCCGACGTGGTCTATATCCCCACCGGGTTCTTCCGCCAGTACCAGGCGTGGCGCCGCGACGTCGCCGGCATCGCCAGGGCGCCGTTCCCGGTGTTCTGGGGCGTGCGCAAAGGGTGATCTGGCGGTATGCCGGGCGGCGCATCCTCGCCACCATTCCGGTGATGGGCTTCGTCGCGCTGTTCGTGTTCTCGCTGCTGTATTTCGCGCCCGGCGACCCGGCGGCGATCATCGCCGGCGATCAGGCGAGCGCCGAGGACATCGTGCGCATCCGCGCCTCCCTCGGCCTCGACCGGCCATTCATCGTGCGGTTCGGGGAATGGCTGTGGCAGGTGCTGCACGGCGATCTCGGCACCTCGATCTTCGCCAACCTGCCGGTCGCGCACATGATCGGCCAGCGGGTCGAGCCGACGCTGTCGCTGATGGTGCTGACGCTGCTGTTCGCGGTCGCGGTCGCGGTGCCGCTCGGCGTGCTGGCGGCGGCGCGCGCCGGATCGTGGATCGACCGGGTGATCATGCTGTTCGCCGTGCTCGGCTTCTCGGTGCCGGTGTTCGTGGTCGGCTACCTGCTCGCCTGGGTGTTCGCCCTGCAGCTCGACTGGCTGCCGGTGCAGGGCTATGTGCCGCTGGCGCGCGGCGTGCTGCCGTGGCTGCGCAATCTGGTGATGCCGGTGATCGCGCTCGGCGCCATCTATATCGCGCTGATCGCCCGCATCACCCGCGCGGCGATGCTGGAGGTGCTGGGCCAGGACTACATCCGCACCGCCCGCGCCAAGGGTCTCGGTAGCCTGCCTGTGCTGTTCCTGCACGCGCTGAAGAACGCCTCCGTGCCGATCGTCACGGTGGTCGGCATCGGCGTCGCGCTGCTGATCGGCGGTGCGGTGGTGACCGAGACGGTGTTCGCCATCCCGGGGATCGGCCGGCTGGTGGTGGATGCCATCCTGCGGCGCGACTACCCGGTGATCCAGGGCGTCACGCTGCTGTTCAGCGTGGTGTACGTGCTGGTCAACCTTGCCGTCGATCTGCTGTATTCCGTGCTCGATCCGCGGATCCGCCAATGATCCGCTGGGCACGGCGCAATCCCGGCATCGCCGCGGGCGGGCTGCTGCTGGTGCTGATCGTGCTGATCGCGATCCTGGCGCCGCTGATGTTCACCGTCGATCCGACGGCGCTGGCACCGGCGCGGCGCACCCGCCCGCCATCGGCGCAGCACTGGTTCGGCACCGACATGCTGGGGCGGGACGTGTATTCGCGCGTCATCTATGGCTCGCGCGTGTCGCTGATCGTCGGCTTCGCGGTGGCGCTGCTGTCCTCCGTGTTCGGGCTGGCGATCGGCGTCCTCGCCGGCTTCGTGCGCTGGCTGGACGAGGTGGTGATGCGCGCGATGGATGGGCTGATGTCGATCCCGCCGATCCTGCTGGCGATCGCGCTGATGGCGCTGACCCGCGGCAGCGTGCAGAACGTCATCATCGCCATCACCATCGCCGAGGTGCCGCGGGTCGGCCGGCTGGTGCGCGGCGTCGTGCTGTCGCTGCGCGAACTGCCGTATGTGGAGGCGGCGATCGCCGCCGGCACGCGCACCCCGCGCCTCGTGTGGCGGCATATCCTGCCGAACACGCTGGCGCCGCTGATCGTGCAGGCCAGCTACATCTGCGCCTCGGCGATGATCACCGAGGCGATCCTGAGCTTCATCGGCGCCGGCACGCCGCCGATCGTGCCGAGCTGGGGCAACATCATGGCGGAGGGCCGGGCGCTCTGGCAGGTCAAGCCGTTCATCGTGTTCTTCCCCGCCGCCGCGCTCAGCATCACGGTGCTGGCGGTCAACCTGCTGGGCGACGGGCTGCGCGACGCGCTCGACCCGCGGCTGGCGAAGCGGCTGTAGCGCCATGGCGCTGCTGGATGTCACCGAGCTCGACGTGCGCTTCGCCACCCCGCGCGGCGAATTGCGCGCGGTGCAGGGCCTGTCCTTCGCCATCGAGGCCGGCGAGACGCTGGCGATCGTGGGCGAAAGCGGCTGCGGCAAGTCGGTCACGTCGATGTCGATCCTGCGGCTGGTGCCGGAACCGCCCGGGCGCGTGCGCGGCGGCATCCGCTTCGACGGGCGGGACGTGCTGGCGCTCGACCGAAGCGCGCTGCGCACGCTGCGCGGCAAGGACATCGGCATGATCTTCCAGGAGCCGATGACCAGCCTCAACCCGGTGCTGACGGTCGGACGGCAGATCGGCGAGACGCTGCGGCTGCATGAGGGTCTGTCGGCCGGCGCGGCACGACAGCGGGCGACCGAGCTGCTGGCGCTGGTCGGCATCCCGGAGCCGGGACGGCGCATCGGCGAATATCCGCACCAGATGTCCGGCGGCATGCGCCAGCGCGTGATGATCGCGATCGCGCTGGCCTGCACGCCGCGCCTGCTGATCGCCGATGAGCCGACGACGGCACTCGACGTGACCATCCAGGCGCAAATCCTCGATCTGATGCGCGGCCTGAAGTCGCGGGTGGGTGCGGCGATCCTGCTGATCACGCATGATCTCGGCGTGGTCGCGGAAATGGCGCAGCGCGTGGTGGTGATGTACGCCGGCCGCAAGGTGGAGGAAGCGGCGGTCAACGACCTGTTCGCCGCGCCCCTGCATCCCTATACGCGCGGCCTGCTCGGCGCGGTGCCGCGCCTCGGCTCCTCGCTCGGCGCCGCGGCGCGCGCGCCGCTGGCGGAAATCCCCGGCCAGGTGCCGAGCCTGATCGGCGCACAGGCGGGCTGCGCCTTCGCCGGGCGCTGCCCGCTCGCCACCGCGCTGTGCCGGCGCGAGGCGCCGCCGCTGCGGGCGCTGCGCCCGCTGCATGTCGTCGCGTGCCACCACGCATGACCGCGCTGCTGGAAGTTGCCGGGCTGGTCAAGCATTTCCCGATGCGCGGCGGCGCCGTGCGGGCGGTGGACGGCGTGTCGTTCACGCTCGACCGCGGCGAGACGCTGTCGCTGGTGGGCGAAAGCGGCTGCGGCAAATCGACGGTCGGGCGCTGCGTCCTGCGGCTGCTGCGGCCGACCGCGGGGCAGGTGACGCTGGCGGGACAGCGCATCGACACGCTGCCGGAACGGCGGCTGCGGCCGCTGCGCCGGCATATGCAGGTGGTGTTCCAGGACCCGTTCAGCAGCCTCGACCCGCGCCAGCGCGTGGTCGATGCGATCGGCGAGCCGCTGCGCAATTTCGGCCTCGCCTCCGGCGCCGCGCTGCGCGCGCGGGTGGCCGGGCTGCTCGATCAGGTGGGCCTGCCGGCGGCGGCGATGGACCGGCTGCCGCACGAGTTTTCCGGCGGCCAGCGCCAGCGCATCGGCATCGCCCGCGCGCTCGCCCCCGGCCCGGACCTGCTGATCTGCGACGAGGCGGTGTCCGCCCTCGATGTCTCCGTGAAGGCGCAGATCGTCAACCTGCTGATGGGGCTGCAGGCGCGGCTCGGCCTGGCGCTGCTGTTCATCAGCCACGACCTGGCGATCGTGGAGCATCTGACCCACCGCGTCGCGGTGATGTATCTCGGGCGCATCGTCGAAACGGCCGACCGCGCCGCGCTGTTCGCGGCCCCGCGCCATCCCTATACGCGCGCCCTGCTGTCCGCGGTGCCGGTGCCGGACCCGCTGGCGGCGCGCAATCGCACGGTGCTGCGCGGCGACGTGCCCAGCCCGCGCAGCCCGCCGCCCGGCTGCCGGTTCCACACCCGCTGCCCCGCCGCCTTCGACCGCTGCCGGACGGAGGAGCCGGTGCCCCGGCAGGTCGGACCCGGCCACATCGCCGCCTGCCATCTGGAGGCGTAGTCAGCCCGGCGCGAGCCGCCGGTGCAGCGCCCAGAGCGGCAGCGACAGCAGGGAGATGGCGCCGCCCGTCAGCAGCGCGCCGCCCGGATCGCCCATCAGGTCGGCGGCACGGCCGCACACCGCCGGGAAGATCGTGCCGCCCAGGTAATAGGTTGTGTAGAACAGCGCCATGCCGACCGCCCGGTTCTCCGGCGCGGCGGACAGCGTGCCGGTGCCGACGATCACCCCGGCATGCAGCGCGCCGAGCGTGCCGAACAGCGCCCCCCA
The DNA here is from genome assembly GCA_021826485.1 of Pseudomonadota bacterium. Lineage (GTDB taxonomy): Bacteria > Pseudomonadota > Alphaproteobacteria > Acetobacterales > Acetobacteraceae > JAFKFJ01. The sequence continues at coordinate 11,220 of JAKAZX010000014.1, forward strand.
GAACACCGGCGCGCTGCCCAGCCCGATCGCGGCGACCGAGACGAAGCTGATCAGCGCGCCGAACAGGAACACCCGCCCGGCGCCGAACCGCGCCGCCACCGCGCCGCCGAACAGGATCGCCGGCAGATTGCCCCAGGTGCCGAGATTGAGCACGAGGTCGGTGACCCAGCCCGGCGCGCCCTGCCGCAGCAGCAGCGCCGGCGTGTAGGTCAGGAAGGCACTGAAGGAGGCGTTGTAGAACGTCCAGATCAGGCCGGCGATCAGCACCAGCGCGCATTCCGCCCGCGTCGGCCAGCCGAGGCTGCGGCGCCCGGCGTGGCCGCCGCCGCGCCAGCTCGCCAGCAGCACCACGGCGGCCAGCCCCGCCGGCAGCGCCCCCGCCAGGAAGGCGCTGCGCCAGCCGAATTCGTGCGCGATCGGCCCGTGGGTGAGCTGGCCGATGCCGATGCCGATCGGGAACGCGCCGAGCATCAGGCCGAGCGTGAGCAGGAAATTGCGGCCGGGGAACCGGTCCGCCAGCACCTTGCCCTGCATGACGGTCAGCGCCACCGCCCCGGCGCCCGCCAGCACGCGCGCCGCGCCGATGCCGAGCGGCCCGGCGGCCAGCGCCGCCGCTGCGCTGCCCGCCGCCATCAGCGCCATGCCGCCGCCGAGCAGCGCCCGGTCTCCGAAGCGCTGGGCGAGGAAACCGCAGGCCAGCGCGACCACGATCCCGGGCAGCATATAGGCCCCGACCAGGGAGCCGATGGCGGCGAAGTTCAGGCCGAACTCGCCCGCCAGCTCGGCGCCCAGGCTCGCCACCGTCTGCAACTGGTAGCCGAACGCGAATCGGGCGAGGGAGATCGCGGCGAGAATGCCCCAGGCGGCAAGCGGGGCGCCGCCGGGGCGCGGGTTCATCCGCGCGATAGACCCCATCCCCCGCCCGCGCACAAGCGGCGCAGGGATGCCGCCACGGCAGGGGCGTGCTATGATCCGCGCATGTCCGATCCGGTCCGCCATCCCCGCATGACGGCCGACGAGTTCATCGCCTGGGCGCAGGATAGTCCGGAGGCGGAGCGCCATGAGCTGATCGCGGGGATGCCGGTGGCGATGGCGCCGGAGCGGTTCGCGCATCTGCGCATGAAGGCCCGCGTGGTCCGCCGTGTCGCGGAGGCCATCGAGGCGGCCGGCCTGCCGTGCGAGGCCTTCGCCGACGGGCTGGCCGTCGCGATCGACGAATCGACGCTGTACTATCCGGATGCGACGCTGCGCTGCGGCCCGCCGCCGGCCGAAGGCCTGGCAAGGATCGACGACCCGCTGGTCATCGTGGAGGTGCTGTCGCCGCCCACGCGCGCGGTCGATACCGGGGTGAAGCTCAGCGACTATTTCCGCCTGCCGTCGCTGCGCCACTATGTCCTGCTGCGGCCGGAAACGCACACCATCATCCACCACGCCCGCGACGATGACGGCACCATCACCACCAGCATCCTGCGGGAGGGGACGCTGCGTCTCGATCCGCCGGGGATCGAACTGGCCGACCTGTTCGCCTGATGCGGCAAGGTGGCGCCGGGGCGGGTGCCACCCTATCTTCGCGGCATGCCTGATACCCCAGCCTTCCTCGACGGCGGTCGCCCCGACGTGCCCGACATCGTCGTGCCGCGCGGCGTCACCCCGTTCCACCTGCCCGGCCAGCCGGTGCGCGGCCGCCTGGTGCGGCTGGGGCCGCTGGCCGACGCGCTGCTGACCCGTCACCGCAACCACCCCGCCGTCACGCGGCTGGCCGGGGAGGCGCTGGCGCTGGTCGCCGGGCTGGCGGCGGCGCTGAAATTCCGCGGCTCGTTCTCCCTGCAGATCAAGGGCGACGGGCCGGTGACCATGCTGCTGGCCGACTGCACCGATGCCGGGGCGCTGCGCGGTTACGCGCGCGCCGAGTCGGAGAAGCTGGCCGCCCTGCTGGAGACGACGCCGGAGCCTTCGGCCGCGGCGCTGGTCGGCGGCGGCTATCTGGCGCTGACCGCCGATCAGGGACCGGACACCGAGCGCTATCAGGGCATCGTCAGCATCGCCGGCCGGTCGCTTGCCGACATGGCGCTGCACTATTTCGCCACGTCGGAGCAGTTGCGCTGCCAGCTTCGCCTGGCCGCGGCACAGGGGCCGGCCGGCTGGCGGGCGAGCGCCCTGATCCTGGAGAAAGTGGCCGGCGCCGGCGGCATCGACCCCGAGCTGGACGCCGCGGCACAGGAGGAAAGCTGGCGCGCCGCGACCCTGCTGGCCGCCACCGTGACGGACGAAGAACTGCTGGACGACACCCTGGCGCCGGAGCGGCTGCTGTACCGCCTGTTCCACACCGCGGGCGTCGCCGCCGACCGGCCGCGGGCGCTCGCCTATGGCTGCCGCTGCTCCCGCCAGCGGCTGTCGGGCATCCTGGAGGGATTCGCCGCCGACGACCTCGATCACATGGCCGAGGGGGGCGACATCGTCATGACGTGCGAGTTCTGCAACCTGGACTTCCGCTTCCCGCGCGCCGATGTGCGCGGCGCGGGCGGTCACGGGTAGGATAATCCGGCGCCGGCAACATTGACCGTGCGGCGCGCGTTGCCCAGGTTGCACGGGTGCGACCAAAGCGCGCAGGTTGCGCATCCGCGATCAATACGAGAGGAGCCGGAGCCGCCATGACCGCCCCTGCCGTCCTGCCCCGCCGGCTGCCCCGCCGCGCCGCGCTGGCCGGCGCCTGCGCCCTGGCGCTGGCGCGCTGCGCCGCGCCGCCGCCGCCGCAATCCTTCCCGCCGCTGAGCTTCGGCTACCTGACCAAGCTGAAACTGGATGTCGGTAATATCGAGGTGGACAACGCCTGGACGCCGGCGACCGTGGCGAACGGCGAGCATGTCGAGAACCAGGCGCCGGAGCAGCCGGTGGAGGCGCTGCGCCGGATGGTGCAGGACCGGCTGATCCCCGGCGGCACCGGCGGCCATGCGGTGGTGACGATCGACGATGCCTCTCTGGTGCGCGTCACCGACCGGTTCGAGGCGAGCTTCGCCGTCCACATGGACATCAACAACGCCGACGGCACCCGCAGCGGCTATGCCGAGGCGAAGGTGGCGCGCACCCGTACCATCAGCGACTACACGCCCGCCGCGGTGCGGCAGGCGCTGTACGATCTGGTGAAGGCGACGATGGGCGACATGAATGTCGAGTTCGAGTACCAGATCCGCCATTCGCTGAAGGACTGGCTGCAAACGACGGCGCCCGCCGCGCCGGTGCCGCCGCCGGTGCAGCAGCAGGATCTGAACAGCCCGCCGAATTCATGAACAGCCGGCGCGCCAAGCGCGCCGGCTGTCATGTCGCTGCGGCTGACGCGATCGGTCAGAAGGCCAGCCAGGCGAAGGCGTAGAGCGTGTTGTTGGCACCGGCCGAGCGGCCGTATCCGTCGTAGTTGCCGACGCCGCCGTCGAACTCCGTATAGAGCGTGTATTGCAGGCCGAACTTGATGTTGGCGAATGGCGCACCCCAGGAGTCGCTCTTGCCGAACGGCACGTAGTCGAGCTCGGCGATGTACTCCATGCTGTTCGGCTTGCCGTTGTTGCTGCCGGTGACCGGGCCGGGCGAATAGAGCAGCGCGTCGGCCGAGCCGGTGGTCTTCTGCACTGCGAAGGTCGCGCCGTAGGTCTTCTGGTAGTAGTAGGTGACGTTGGCGCGCAGTTGATCGAGATGGCCGTTCGGGTTGGCCGCCAGCCCCTGCGCGACCGAGGCGCCGAGATTCTGGATCTCGTGGGTGTAGATGCCGCCGACCGAGACGGTGTTGGTGCCGTCGCCGATGAACTGATAGAGCCCGTCCACGGCGAAGTCCGTATAGGTGTCGGTGCCGTAGCCGGGGATGCCGCCCGGTTCCAGATTGGCATGGAACAGCAGCCCGCCGACCTCCGCCGCCTGGCCGTTCCAGTCCCACTCATAGGCCACGCGCGCATAGGGCATGGGGGCGGAGGATGTGCCGGGATAGCTGAAGTCGCCCATCATCTTGGCAAGCGCGGTGCCCATCGTGCCGTAGACGCCGACGTCGAAATACAGCGAATTGTCGTACCAGCCGTTGATGGTGGCGCCGAGCGTGTTGCCGATCAGGGAGGTGATGATCGGGTTGGCCCCCGGCACCGGCGCCAGCGCCGAGGCGACATACGGATAGCCCCAGGCGAAGGTGTTGTTGTACGGGTCCTGCACCGTCGGGCCGTTGTTGAGCGACAGGCCGATCCGCAGATTGGCGTCGTTCGGCAGGTCGATCGGCGTGGTCACGCGGACATCGGTGTTGTCCCAGTGGAACGCCGCGGCGGTGCCGCTGTAGGTGCCCTGGATCATCGCGCCGGCATAGTCGTTGAACCGGCCGGCCAGGAACACGCTGATCTGGTCGAGGGCGAAGTTGTTGTTGTCGGCGTAATGCGTCGCCGCCGGTCCCGGCTGGTTCTGCGCCGTGTTGGTGAAGGAACTGTACACCATCGCCGAGAGCGGGATGCGCGAGGCGAGGCCGTCACCGCCCTGCAACGTATAGCCGCTGATCTTGAACGCCCGTCCGAACGGCGTGAGCTGCGGCCCGAACGAGCCGATATGGCAGGCGCTGCACGGCTGCCCGGTCTGCGAGGCAAAGCTGGGCACGGCATGCGCAGGCCGCGCGATCGCGGACAGCGCGGCCACCGCCACCGCCAGCGCCCCCAGCACCCTTGCCGGCAGGCGCATTCGACCCTTCCACATCATCCAATCCTTTCGTGCCGTTCGCAGGCGCACAAAAGGCCGAAACGATCACGGCGGCGTTGATCAGGATCAAACCGCCGCCGTGATGCGTCCGGTCAGTGCAAGCTTGCCAGATAGGCGATCAGGTCGGCCCGCTTCGCGGGGTCCTTCAGGCCGGCATAGGACATGGTGGTATCGGGAACCATCGCCCGCGGATTGGTGAGGTACTTGTCGAGCGTCGCGGCATCCCAGGTGACGCCGAGCTTCTTGTGGTCGGCGGAATAGTGAAAGCCGGGCACGCTGCCGGCCGGCCGGCCGACCACGCCGGCCAGCGTCGGGCCGATGCCGTTCTTGCCGGGGGCGGCGGAATGGCAGATGCCGCATTGCGACTTGAACAACCTCTCCCCCGCGGCGGGATCGGCGGCCAGCGCCGCCGTGGTGAATCCGGCCAGCAGCAGGCCGGTGAGCAGGCTACGGAACATGTGCGGTCTCCCTTGTCAGGCTGCTAGGTCCGCTATCACGCCGGCCCCGCCGCTTGCATTGCACCGCGACATGGCAGACGCGTCGGATGGCGCTCTCGTGTAACAAACTGTAGCACAGCCTATTCGGTGCGCCCAGGCCGGAGCCGGTCGAGAATGCTGCGCGATTCCGGGGTCGCCAGCAGTTCCGGCACCGGCCGGCCCAGCCGGCGCCGCCAGTTCGGCCGCTCCCGATCGGTGCCGGGCAGGTTGAGCGCCATTTCCTCCCCGCCCAGATCGTCGAGCTGCGCCAGCACCAGCGCGCAGGGGGAAGCCGCCAGGAAGCCGTGCACCGCGGCAGCATCGGGCGGGCCGCCGACTGCGCGGGTCAGCGCCTCGATCTCGGCGGCGCGCTCGGCGCGGGCGGGGGCCTCGGCGATCTGGCCGAGCCGCACGCGCTCGGTGATGTCCGCCCCGGACCGCCAGCCGGCCAGCGTCGGCAGATCATGCGTCGAGACGCAGGCGAGCGCGCGGGCTGGATAGCGCTCGGGCGGCAGGAAGTTGGCGCCGTCGCGCTCGAACCACAGCACGCGGTAGCTCAGCACGTCGGCGGCGGCCAGCGCCTCGCGGAAGCCCTCCGGCACGGTGCCGAGGTCCTCGCCCACGATCAGGCAGCGGGCGCGCTGGCTTTCCAGCGCCAGTTCGCCCAGCAGATCGTCGCGCGGATAGGCGACATAGGCGCCGTCCGCCCCGGTGGCGCCGTCCGGCACCCAGAACAGCCGGGCGAGGCCCATCGCATGGTCGATGCGCAGCGCCCCGGCATGGCGCATGTTGGCGCCCAGCACGCCGGCGAGCGCGCGGTAGCCGTCGGCGCGCAGCCGCCACGGATCGAACGGCGGCAGGTGCCAGATCTGCCCGGCGGCGGAGAACGGGTCGGGCGGCGCGCCCACCGAGACGCCGGCGGCCAGCATCGGCGCGCCCGCCCACGCCTCCGCCCCGTCCGGCGCGGTGCCGACGGCAAGGTCCCGATACAGGCCGATGCCCAGCCCCGATCCCGCCGCCGCGGCGGCAAGCTGCCGGTCGGCCAGCCATTGCAGCCAGATATGGAAGCGCACCCGCGCCGGGTCGGCGCCGGCCCGCGCGGCGTCGCGCAGCACCTCCGGCCAGCGGCGCCAGTCCTCCCCCGGGCGCTGTTCGGCGATCGCCTGGAAGGTGGCGAAGCGCTGCAAGGCGGTGCCGCCATAGGCGCGGAACGCCGCCATCTCCTCGTCCCGGTCGAAGGCGGCGCAGGCGGCCTCCAGCACCACGCGCTTGGCCTCCCAGACGCGCGGATAGTCCACCATCGGCAGCGCCGACAGCGCGGCGAAGGCGGCGCCGTGATGGGCAAGGGCGGCGCGGGCGGCCGGGGCGTCGAGGCCGCCGGCCTCGTCGGTCAGGTCGATATAGATGGGATCGAGGAAGCGGCGGTCGGACGGGTGGTAGGGGCTGGCCCGCTCCCGCTGGTCGGGGAACAGGGCGTGCAGCGGATTGAGCCCGACCACTGCGGCGCCCTGCTTCGCCGCCGCCTGGGCGAGCAGCCCGAGGGTGGCGAAATCGCCGATCCCCTGGTCCAGCGCCCGCCGCACCGAATAGAGATGCGCGGCCACGCCGAAGCGCCGCCCGCCCGCCCGCAGCGCCGGCGGCAGATAGCAGCCGGCGGGCGCGACGGTCAGCGCGCAGGCGCTCTCCGGCCGGCCGTCCGGCCAGATGCGCCAGCGCCCGACCGGCAGGGCGGGCAGCACGGCACGCCACTGCCGTGCGCTGCGGCCATCGACGCAGACGATCTCTCCCGCTTCCTCCGCCGTGATGGCGACCGGTTCCTGCGCCCCGTCCTCGCCCTCCAGCACCACATGGCGGCCGGGTTCGGCGGCGAAGGTCAGGGTCGGGGCGGTGCCCTCCCGCACCATCAGCGCGGTGGGCAGGGCGCGGCGCTGGCCGGTCTCGGCCAGGCGGTGGAGCGAATCGCGGGCCTGCGCCGTGGACCCGGCGGGCAGCCGCATCGCCGCCAGCAGGGCGCGCTTGGTGTCCGCGCTGACCGGATGGCGGGTACCGTCGATGTCCCACCAGTCCGGGGTAATTCCCGCCGCCTCCGCCAGCCGGTCGAGCACCGTCGCATCGACGCCGCTGCGCCGCCGCTCCGGCGCCGGCACCTCGGCCACCGCCAGCACGGCGCGGGAAGGGCAGGTGACGGCGGCGCCGTCCAGCCGGTGGGCCGGCGCGTCGGCGGCGCTGTCGATCGCCACCTCCCACGCGAATCCGTCGCGCGGCGGCGGCAGGGTCAGCGGCAGCGGCAGGTCGCCGCGATGGAACGCGATCGCCACCCGGTCGCCCTCGGCCGCCAGCACCGCGACCAGCGTGGCGGCATCCGCCCAGTCGGCCATCGGCGTGCCGTCGGCGGCCAGCCAGACCACGTCCGGCAGCAGCGACTCGTCGGTCGGCTGCCCGGCCAGGAACCGGTCCGCCCGCAGCGCCGGGTGCGCCGCCCGCAGGGCGGCGAGCCGGCCGACGAAGGCGGCCAGCCCCGGCTCCGCTGCCGCCCAGTCGAGCCAGGTGGTGGCGTTGTCCTGCGCATAGGCGTTGTTGTTGCCGCCCTGGGTGTGGCCGAGCTCCGCCCCCATCGCCAGCATCGGCGTGCCGCGCGCCAGCAGCAGCGTCGCCAGCAGGGCGCGCTGGTCGGCCAGCCGCGCCGCGCGGATCGCCGGATCGCTGCTCGGCCCCTCGACGCCGTGGTTCCAGGAGAAGTTCTCCCCCGCGCCGTCGCGGTTGCCCTCGCCGTTCGCCGCGTTGTGGCGGGCGGCGTAGCTGACCAGGTCGGCGAGCGTGAACCCGTCATGGGCGACCACGAAGTTGACGCTGCGCGACGGCCGGTGGTGGGCGGCGAACACGTCCGCCGAGCCGGCGAGCCGCGTCGCCAAATCCCCCGCCATCGCCGCATCGCCCCGCCAGAACCGCCGCGCGGTGTCGCGGAAGCGGTCGTTCCACTCGCCCCAGGCGGTGGGGAAGACGCCGGACTGATAGCCGCCCGGCCCCGGGTCCCAGGGTTCGGCGATCAGCTTCAGCCGCCGCAGCTCGGGGTCCTGGGCGATCGCCGACAGCAGCGGCGCGGCCGGATCGAACCCGTCCGCCCGCCGGCCGAGCGTGGTGGCGAGGTCGAAGCGGAAGCCGTGCACGCCGCCGCGCCGCGCCCAGGCGCGCAGCGCGTCCATCGCCAGCCGCAGCACCGGCGGCCGGTCCAGCGCCAGGGTGTTGCCGCAGCCGGTATCGTCCACATAGCGCCGCCGGTCCGCGCGCAGCCGGTAATAGGTGGCGTTGTCCAGGCCGCGCAGGCTGAGCGTGGGGCCGAGCTCGTCGCCCTCCCCGCTGTGGTTCAGCACCACGTCCAGGATGGTCTCGATCCCGGCCGCCGCCAGCGCGTCCACGGTCGCCCGCACTTCCGCCCAGCCGCCCGGCGCCAGCAGCGGGTCCGGCGCCAGCAGGGCGACCGGGTTGTAGCCCCAGGCATTGGTCAGGCCGAGCGCGGCCAGATGCCGCTCCTCGATCCAGGCGGCGCAAGGCATCAGCTCGACGCTGGTGACGCCGAGGCCGGCCAGATGCGCGATCGCCGCCGGCTGCGCGAGGCCGGCGAAGGTGCCGCGCAGCGCCTCCGGGATCGCCGGGTGGCGCATGGTGAAGCCGCGCACGTGCAACTCGTACAGCACCGTGCGATCCCAGGGCACCAGCGGGCCGGCCGCCGCCGCCCCGGTCTCCGCTGCGCACACCACCGCCTTGGCCAGATGCGGCGCGCTGTCGGTTTCGCGGTTGTCGCCGAACAGGGTCGGGTGCAGCCGCAGCCTGCGGTCGATCGCCAGCGCGTACGGGTCCAGCAGCAGCTTGTGCGGGTTGAACCGCTGCCCGTCCTGCGGCGCATGCGGGCCGTGCGCGCGCAGGCCGTAGCGGGCGCCGGCGCCGATGCCGGCGACATGCCCATGCCAGACATCACCGGTGCGCCCGGGCAGCGCCAGCCGCGCCACCTCCGCACTGCCTTCGGCATCGAACAGGCAGAGTTCGATGGTGGTCGCGTGGGCGGAGAACACGGCGAAATTGACGCCCGTCTCATCCGGGGTGGCGCCGAGCGGTTCCGGCGCACCCTCCGTCACGGTGAAGTCCGTCATCCGGCGATCTCACGATAAAGGGCGGCGTAGCGGCGGGCCGGGTCGCGCCAGGACACGTCGGCGGCCATGCCGTTCTGCTGCATCCGCCGCCACTGCGCGGGGGCGCGGTGCAGTCCGGCGGCGCGGCGGATCGCCGCTTCCAGCAGTTCCAGCGACACCGGGGCGAACTGCACCCCGGTCGCGACGCCGGCGGCGAGTGCCATCGGCGAGGCGTCGATCACGGTATCCGCAAGGCCGCCCACCCGCGCCACCACCGGCACCGCGCCGTAGCGCAGGGCGCAGAGCTGGGTCAGGCCGCACGGCTCGAAGCGGGAGGGCACCAGCAGCGCATCGGTGCCGCCCTGCACCAGATGCGCCAGCGTCTCATCATAGCCGATGACGCAGCCGATGCGGCCCGGATGGGCGGCGGCGGCGGC
>JAKAZX010000350.1 GCA_021826485.1 Pseudomonadota bacterium
GGAGATCTGCAGCGACAGCGTGAAGCCGAGGGTGGCAATCGCGAAATACATCCGGCGCAGGCGCAGCGTCACCAGGCCGAGCAACGATGCGACGGCGGCGCAGAGTGCCATCATCGCCACCCAGGCGGTCAGGGTGCCCACCAGCGGCTGCAGCAGCGCGGTGCCATAGGCGCCGAGACCGAAGAACGCTGCCGAGCCGATCGAAATCTGGCCGGTGCGCGACAGGATGTCCCACGCGATCGCCATCTGGGCGGAGATCGCGACGCCGATCGATAGTTGCAGCCAGAACGGCCGGTCGGTCAGGACAAGCGCGACTGCGATGATGACGATCGCGGCATAGGCCAGCATCTGTGCCGTGCGGCGGCGCGACGGCATGGCCACCTGCTTGCCGAGCCGCTCGGATGCGACGCCGCGGGTCATGCGCGGCGTTCCACCCCGTAAAAGCCGGTCGGGCGGACCAGCAGGACGAGAACGATGATGAGAAATGCGATGCCGTAGCCCCAGGAGCCGCCGCCGGGCACAAAGGTGCTGACCATGCTTTCCGCGACCGAAAGCAGCGCGGCGCCGATGAGCGCGCCGCCGATCGAACCGAGTCCGCCCAGCGCGACGATGGCGAAGGCGCGCACGACAAGATCGGTGCCGACCAGCGGCTGGACATACAGGACCAGTGCGACCAGCCCGCCGGCGATCCCGGCCGTCAATCCGCCGATGACGAAGGACAGCCTGAACATACCGTGGACATCCACGCCGGTGTACACGGCAAGCTCCGGGTCGTCGCTGGCGAGGCGCAGCAGCAGCCCGTAGCGGGTGCGGCGCATGAACAGGGCGAGGCCCGCATAAACCACGATTCCCACGAGCAGAACCGTCAGGTTGTTGCCCGGCAGCGTGATCCCGCCAAGGGTCAGCGACGGCAGGATCTGCGGTGCGTGCATCACCCGTGCATCAGGGCTCCAGAGAATCATCGCCACGTTAAGAAGCAGGATCGAAAGGCCGATCGTCGCCAGGATCTGGTTGTGCTCCTCCTGCCGCAACACGCGGGCAAGAAAGCCGTCGAAGACGACGAATGACAGCAGGGCCATTGCCATGCCGGCCACCAGCATGCCGGCGAGTGGCGGGACGTTCCAATAGGTTTGCAGCAGATAAGTGACGAACGCGCCGAGCATCACGAACTCGCCATGCGCGAAGTTGATGATGCCTGTCACGCCGAACTCCAGCGTCAGCCCGGAGGCGACGACCGCATACAGGCCGGCCACGGTGATCGACAGCAGAAGCGTCTGGCCGAGAGTGACCATGTCCATGATGGCGCTTCCGCTCAGCCCAGAATGTGTCGCGCGATTTGCAAACGCTGCATCTCCGACGTTCCTTCGCCGATGCGGAAGCCGCGGACGTCGCGGTAGATGCGTTCGATCGGCAGATCGCACATGAAGCCGGCGCCGCCGAATATCTGCAGCACGCGATCGGCGACGCGGCCCGCCATCTCGCTGCAGTACAGCTTCGCCCGCGAAGCTGCGATCCGGAAGTCGGGGTGTCGGGTGTCGGCAAGCATGGCGGCCTTCTGGCAAAGCAGCCGCGCCGCCTCCAGCTCCACGTCGCTGTCGGCGAGCATGAACTGGATGGCCTCGTGCTCGCCGAGCGTCTTTCCGAAGGTCTTGCGTTCGCGGGCGTATGGCAGCGCGAGGTCCATCAGCCTCTGGGCCATTCCGACGCAGCGGCAGGCGACGAACAGCCGATCGCTGTTGATGGTCGCCATGATGGCCGCGAAGCCGCCGCCGACTTCACCCAGGACATGACTGACGGGGACAATACAATCCTCGAAGGACAGCGCCGACAGATGATAGCCGCGCCAGCCGAGCTTGCGGAAGCGACGAGTCACCCGGAACCCGGGATGGTCCCTTGGCACGATGAAGGTCGTCAGCCGTCCCTTCAGGCCCGCATCACGGTCGGTGACGGCGAGCACGATCGTGTGGTCGGCGGTATCGGCATGGGAGATGTAATGCTTGGAGCCATTGAGGACCCAGCCGCCGTCCGCGCGAACGGCGCGGGTGCGCAGCGCGGCGAGGTCGGAGCCCGCATCGGGCTCGGTGAGCGCATAGGCGATGGTGGTTTCCGCCCGCAGCAGCGGGTCGATCAGCCAGCGCCGCTGCCCGTCATCGCAGAATCCCAGCGAACCCGGCAGATGGCCCAGCGACTCGGCCAGCGGCATGCTAGTATGGCCCATTTCCTCGTCGATGGCGCAGCGCGCGGCGGCGCTCAGCCCGGGCCCGCCGATCTCCTCCGGCAGATTGTAGCCATACAGCCCGAGCGACAGCGCCTTGCGGCGGAGATCGTGCAGCAGCGTGGGATCGATGTCGTCGGCCTCGTCGACGGCGGCTTCGTGCGGCGCGAGCGACGATTCGACGAAGCTCCGGACGGTCCGCCGCAGCAACTCGATCTCTTCGCCGGTCTCGTGCATCGCGTCACTCCGCCAGGGTGAAAGCCGGGATGAGAGCCGTGCCCTAGCTTCGCGCTGCCAGGGCTGCTTCCTCGGCAACCCAGGCTTCCAACGCCTTCCGCTGAACCTTGCCGGTCGTCGAGCGCGTGATCCGCTCGTACGGGACGAGGCGGATTTCCCGCGGCTGCTTGTACCGTGCCAGCGAGTCCCGGCAGCGCGCGGCAAGCTCTGCGGTTTCGAGCGTCGGGTCGCGCGCCACGACCAGGGCGATCGGCACTTCGCCCCACTGGGCGTCCTTGCGGCGCACGACCACCGCATCGGCGACCTTCGGGTGGGATACCAGGACGCGCTCGATCTCCGCCGGATAGATGTTCTCACCGCCCGACTTGATCAGGTATTTGGCACGATCGACGAAGTCGTAGCGGCCGTCGGGCCGGCGGCGGAACAGGTCGCCCATATGGAACCAGCCGTTGCGGAAGTCGGACGCCGTTGCTTCCTCATTGCGCCAGTAGCCGCTGAACAGCGACGGGCCGCGCATCGCCAGTTCGCCCGCGATGCCGTCGGGAACGTCGGCATCCTCCTCATCGACAAGGCGGATTTCGGTGCCGATGCTGGGCGTCTTCGCCAGATCGACCGGCAGTTCGCCGCCTTTCAGCCATGCCCCGGACATCGGCGGCGTACCGGTTTCGGTCGCACCGAAGCAGTTGCAGAAATCGGCGCCGAGCAGCGATGTCAGCCGCTGGATTTCATGCGGCGGTATCAGATCGGGCATGACGCCGCAGGCGGTGACGCCGACCGGGGGACGATCCCGCTTCTCCAGTTCCTCGATCAGTCGCGCAAGCGTGCCGGGCATGACGGAGAGCCAGCCGAACCGCTCGCGCAGCAGCGTATCGGCGATGCGCGGGGCGTCGAAACCGTCCATGACGATCACGCGGCCGCCGGTGATCAGGGCCTGCATAGCCGGTTCGGTGCCGCCCATATGATACAGCGGCGGCCAGCAGAGATTCGTGTCGCCCGGCCGCTGACCCAGATCGAACGGCACGATGAAGCTGCGGTAGAGCTCGCAACGATGGCTCAGCACGGCGCCCTTCGGCATGCCGGTGGTGCCGCTGGTATAGAGGATCAGCAGCGGATCCTCCGGTTCTGTCGGGCTCATCGGCTCCGCAGGATCGGCGGCGGCGATGCGCCGTTCCCACTCCGACCCGAATTCGATCAGGATGGTCCGGCTCAGCAGAATGTCGTTCAGCTTGCCGGAATGCCGCGGCGAGACGAACACCACTTTCGGCCCGACCAGTTCCAGACAGTAGCGGATTTCGACGCTGCTCAGGCGCCAGTTCTGGCACGCCGCAATGGCACCCAGCTTGGCGCAGGCGAATTGCAGTTCGATATACTCGACCCGGTTCTCCGACAGGATGGCGACGCGGTCGCCTCGGACGATGCCCAGCTTCGCGAGGGCCGATGCGGCGCGGTTCACCCGATCGCCGAACAGGGCATAGGTCAGACGCCGATCACCGTCCTGGATCGCGATGCGGGCGGGGTGCAGCCGAACCTGCGCCGCAAACATGCTGCCGATCGTGGACGCGGACGCGGTACGGACCAAGCTTTCCGCATGGTTCATCGCAATTCCTCCCGCCGCCTGTCGATGTGTATGCAATAGCGGTTCGTGGTCTTCGTCAAGTCCGCGACGCCGGGCGATCAGGCGGCCGGCGGCTCGCCAAGTTGCGCCGAATTGGCTGGATCCATGCCCCTCCTATGCCGCGATCACAGGATGGCAGCCGCCCGCAGGGCAGGGTTGCATGGGCCGCGCTGTCCCAGGTGCATGCAATCCCGCCACCTCCCACGGCGCCGATTGGTCAGGTTGCGGCTTCCGGCGCATCGTATCGCTTC
>JAKAZX010000015.1 GCA_021826485.1 Pseudomonadota bacterium
GCATAGGTGTCGGCGGTCGCGCGGAAGCTGCCGTGGACGTGGCGCACGCCCTTCGGCTGTCCGGTGGAGCCGGAGGAGTAGAACCAGGCCGCCACCTCGTCGTCCGGCGCCTGCACGGTCTCGGCCTCCGCCGCGCCGCCGGCGAGGAACGCGTCGAGCGAGCGCGTCCCCGCCGGCAGGTCCGCCGGCGCGCCGGCGACGATCACGTGGCGCAGCGACGGCGTGGCGGCGAACACGGAGGCGAGCGGGGCAAACAGCGGGGCGGAAATGAACACCGCCTCGGCCCGGCTGTCGGCCAGGATATGCGCGACGATCGCGGCCGGCAGCAGGGTGTTGACCGGAACCGGCACCACGCCCGCCCGCAGCGCGCCCCAGAAGGCGACCGGGAACTCAACGCTATCGAGCAGCAGCAGGCAGATGCGCCGCTCCCGCCCGATCCCGGCCCTGGCGAGCGCGCTGGCGAAACGGTGGCTCTCGGCATGCAGCGCGCCATAGGTCAGGTGCCGCGCGGCGTCGGTGAAGGCCGGCCGGTCCGCCCGCCCCTCGCGGACATGCCGGTCGAGGAAGTGATCGACCGCATTGCCCTGGCGCGGCGCGGGCGTATTCATGGCCGGTCAGTGGCCATCCCGCTCGCGCCAGCCGCGGACCCACCATTTCACCGGCTTGGCGGTGTTTTCCGGCGGCACGGCAGGCGGCTTGGCGGATTTCGGCGGACGGCCCCGCCGGCGCACCTGCGGCTCCGGCAGCGCCGCCACCGGCGCCGCCGCGGCGGTCCGCAGGGTGCGCACTTCGTCCTGCAGGCGTTGCATGGCGGCCTCGGCCTCGTCGCGGGCGAGCGAGGCATGGGCGAGCTTGGTCTGCAGGTCGCGGATCGTGCCCTGGGCTGCGGCCAGGGAGCGTTCCGCCCGCTCCCGCGCCGCCTGCGCCTCCTGTGTGGCCGCGGCGGTGCTGTCCTGCCGGTGATTCGCATTCGCGTCGCCACGGAACGGAACCATTTCCACCGGCACTTCGCCGTCCGCCACGAAGCGGTGACGATGTCGCGCCTGCATATGGCCGCCGGCGGCCCGCTGCGGCGGGCTGTGCGACGGCGGCGGCGCCTGGGCGTCGAGCCCCAGAGCGCGGCGCATGCGGGCCTCGGTCGACTGGATGGACGTGGAATCGGGGGCGGATCGCTCCGGCCCGGGAGTGAACGGGCGGTGACGGGTCACGGCGTAGGCGACATTCGAAAAGTCCCCGCGAGGAAATAGCTTGGAGATCGGTGTGATCTGTTGCGACGCCGGAAGCAGGGGCGGTTCGCGTCTGTCCGATCGTTGTCAGGTCTGGATGGCTGCCGCAGACAATGCAGGGAGTTGCTTGCGTACGTCAACCGCCGCTGTCCGGGACCCCTGACAGATGTGTTTGCAGATTGCCTTCTGATGTGATATGGCAATCATTGGCTGACCCGCGGAGGCCCCGGGATGCGCAGCATCGCCGCCTTGCCGGAAACGGCGGTGATCGCCCTTGCGGCGCTCTGGCTGCTCGCCGTGGCGTCGCTTGCGCGCGGCCTGCTGTCCGCGCGCAGCGGCACCGTGGAGAGCGGCATGCTCCTCCGCCTGCCGCTGGTCGTCAGTTTCGGCGTACTGCTCGCCGGCCTGTACATCGTCACCTCGACCGATTATTCCGGCGACGACCGGGTCTGGGGCTACGGGCTGCTCGGCGCGGTCGCGGGATACTGGCTGCGCGGCTCGGTCCGCTGAGCGCCGGCCGCGGCTGCGCAGCGGCGCACGCGGAAGGGCCTGCCGCTCGCCGGGCGTCTTGGCTATCCTGCGGCGATCACCCGACGGAGGATGGCCGATGCTGGATCGTCAGGCGCTTGCGCGCATCCCGTTGCGCCCGGCCAACACGGCAGACCCGGCGCCGGATTATCCGTGGCCGGCGCCGTACACCGCGGCGATGTTCCTGTCCTTCGACGTGGACGCCGAAAGCGCCTGGACCAGCAAGGATGCGGGCCACGCCGACCGCCTGATCACCATGAGCTACGGCGGCTACGAGGCGCGGGTGGGCACCCCGAAGCTGCTGGAACTGCTCGACCGGCTGGGCCTGAAGGCGACGTTCTTCATCACCGGCTGGTCGGTGGACGCGCATCCGGCGATGGCGGAGGCGATCCTGCGCGCCGGGCATGAGATCGGGCATCACGGCTATCATCATCTCCTCCCCGATCCTGGCGACCCGTGGATCGAGGAGGAGGTGGAGCGCGGGTTCGACGCGCTGCAGCGGCGCCTCGGCGTGGTGCCGAAAGGCTACCGGGCGCCGTACGGCGAATTCACCGAGTCGCTGCGGGTCGCGCTGGTCCGCCGCGGCATCCTCTACACCTCGTCGTTCCGCGACGACGTGCGCCCGTACCGGCACCGCCTCGCCGACGGCTCGCGCGGCACCATCGAACTGCCGGTGACGGCGAGCTACGACGACTGGATGCACGGGCTGTCCGCCCGCTTCAGCCCGCGGCCGATCTTCCCGAAGGAACACGTCCTGTCACTGTGGAAGGACGAGCTGGACGAGGTGCGCGACTGGGGCGCGATGGTCACAACGGTGCTGCACCCGCAGTGCAGCGGCCGGCCGATGCGCCTCAGGCTGCTGCGCGAGTTCCTCACCTATGCGAAAAGCTGCGCCGACCTGTGGATCGCGACCGGCGAGCAGATCGCCGCCAACTTCGTGCGCCACGAGGCCGCCGCGCAGGTCAGGACCGGTACGACCCGTTGATGTCGATGTAGCCGTGCGTGAGATCGCAGGTCCAGGCGGTGCCGCGCCCGTCGCCCAGGCCGAGATCGACCGCGATCGCGATCTCCCGCTCGCGCATATGCGCGACCACCGGCGCCTCGTCGTAGCCGGGCACGACGCTGCCGTCGCGGGCCATCCAGGTGCCGCCGATCGCGATGCCGAGCCGGTCGCGGTCGGCCGGCTCGCCGGCCTTGCCGACCGCCATGACGATGCGGCCCCAGTTGGCATCGCCGCCGGCGATCGCGGTCTTGACCAGGGGCGCGTTGGCGATCGCGAGCGCCACCCGGCGGGCCGAGGCGGCGGAGACCGCGCCCGACACGTCGATGCGGATCAGGTGCTGCGCGCCTTCCCCGTCCCGCACCACGGCGAGCGCGAGATCGCCCAGCACCGCATGCAACTGCGCGGTGAAGTCGCCGAGCGCGGCGGCGTCCGTCACCGCCGCATGGCGCGCCTGGCCGGTCGCGAACAGCAGCACCGTGTCGCTGGTCGAGGTGTCGGAATCGACGGTCGTGCAGTTGAACGTGGCCTCCACGCCTGACAGCAGCGCCGCCTGCATCAACGGGGCGGGGATCGCGGCGTCGGTGAAGACGAAGCACAGCATGGTCGCCATGTCGGGGGCGATCATGCCGCTGCCCTTGGCGATGCCGGTGATCCGCACCTCGGTCCCGCCGATCCGGGCGGTGCGCGTTGCCGCCTTGGGGAAGGTGTCGGTGGTCATGATGCCGCGCGCCGCCGCCTCCCACCCGTCGGCGCGCAGGACGGCGTGCAGGCCGGGCAGGGAGGCGGTCAGCCGCGGATACGGCAGCCTCTCGCCGATCACCCCGGTGGAGGCGAGGAAGATCTGGGCCGCCGGACAGTCCAGCAGCGCGGCGGCGGCGGCGGCGGTGCGCTCCACCGCCTCCCGCCCCGCCCGGCCGGTGAACACGTTGGCGTTGCCGGCATTCACCACCAGGCCGCGGGCGACGCCCCCGGCCAGCATGGTGCGGCACCAGTCCACCGGCGCGCCGGGGCAGCGATTGCGGGTGAACACCCCCGCGACCGTGGTGCCGGGCGCCAGCTCCGCCATGACCACGTCGTCGCGGCCGGCATAGCGGATGCCCGCCGCCGCGGCGCCCAGACGGACGCCGGCGATCGGCGGCAGGGCGGGGAGGGGAAGCGCGAGCGGGGAGACCGGCAGGGCCATGGTGCCGCTACTTCGACTGCGCCGGCGGTTCGGCCGAATCGGTCGCCTTCGGCGTCGAGCCGTCCGGGTTGAACCGCTCGATCGTCAGCCCCTGCCGCGCCTCGGCGACGATCTTGCGCACGCCTTCCTGGATCATGTCCTGGCGCAACTGTTCGCGGGCCTGTTCAAAACTTGGCGGCGGCGCCTGCCGGCGGCCCTCCACCTTGATGACGTGCCAGCCATACTGGGTGTGGACTGGCGTATCCGTGATCTGGCCGGGCTGCAGGGCGAACGCCGCGGCGGCGAAATCGGGCACCATGTCGTCCTTCTTGAACCAGCCGAGGTCGCCGCCCTGGGCCGCGCCGGGGTCCTTGCTGTACTGCTTGGCAAGGTCGGCGAAATCGGCGCCCGCCTTGAGCTTGGCGATGATCGACTTGGCCTCGTCCTCGCTGTTCACCAGGATGTGCCGGGCGTGGACTTCCTCCGGCCCCGGCTTGTTGGCGATCGTCGCGTCGTAGCGTGCCTTTACTTTCTCCTCGTTCACCTCCGGGCCGACATCGCGGCTGAGCAGCGCGTTCTGCAGCGCCGAATCGGCGGCACGGGTCATCTGCCGCGCGACCTGCGGGTCCTTGTCCAGCCCCTGCTTCTGCGCGAGCAGGATCAGAGCCTTACGGTCGACGAGCTGGTCCACCATCATCGGGAACAGCATGTTCGGCGGCAGGTTGCGGTACTCGTCCGGCAGCGCCGCCATCGCTTCGCGCACGTCGCTGGCGCGGATTTCCGCGCCGTCCACCTTGGCGACCACGGGATCGGGGGCAGCGGCCGCCTGTCCCGGCGCAGGCGCGGGCGCCGGCGCGGCGGGGGGCGCGGACTCGGTTCCGGCCGGCGCGCTGGTGGTTTGCGCCGACGCCGCACCCCCCAGCACCGAGAGCGCGGTGAGCAGGGGTAACACGATACTCCGCATGGCCGATCCTTCCTGAATTCCGCGGAGAATGGCGGATCGGCAGGGCGCTCACAAGCCGCCCCGGCCCCGGAGTCGTTGACCCGCGGCGGGTGGGGTCCTATCTCCCCAGCCTTGATCGGAAGGCTCCCCCGGGGTGGCTGACGGGCCAGCGGCAGCGCCGGTCTCCCCGTCAAGCTGCACTATGGGGCCGACGACGTCCATCCGGAAGGCTTGCATATGTTCGCCACGCTCGCCCGCGCCGTCTTCGGCACAAGCAACGATCGCGTCGTGAAGACCTATCTGCGCAGGGTCCCGCAGATCAATGCGCTTGAGCCCGAGATCGCGGCACTGAGCGATGACGACCTGCGCAACCGGACGGCGGTGTTCCGCGAGCGGCTGGCGCAGGGCGCCGCGCTGGAATCGCTGCTGCCGGAAGCCTTCGCCGTTGTGCGCGAGGCGGCCAAGCGTACGCTCGGGATGCGCCACTTCGATGTGCAGTTGATCGGCGGGATGGTGCTGCACGACGGCAAGATCGCCGAGATGAAGACCGGCGAAGGCAAGACGCTGGTGGCGACGCTGCCCGTCTATCTGAATGCGCTCGCCGGCAAGGGCGTGCATGTCGTCACGGTGAACGACTACCTGGCCCGGCGCGATGCCGAGTGGATGGGCCGCATCTACACGTTCCTCGGCCTCTCGGTCGGGGTGATCGTCCACGGGCTGGACGACATCCAGCGCCGCGCCGCCTATGCCGCCGACGTGACCTACGGCACCAACAACGAATTCGGCTTCGACTATCTTCGCGACAACATGAAGTACCGGCTGGAGGACATGGTCCAGCGCGACTTCTCCTACGCGATCGTCGATGAGGTGGACAGCATCCTGGTCGACGAGGCGCGCACGCCGCTGATCATCTCCGGCCCGGCTGAGGATTCCTCCGAACTCTACCGGCGCGTCGACATCGTGGTGCGCGAACTGGTGAACGACGCGACCACCTACGAGAAGGAGGAGAAGACGCGGACGGTGGCGCTGACGGAATCCGGCAGCCAGAATGTCGAGGACATGCTGCGAACCGCGGCGATCATCACCGAGGGCAACCTGTATGATATCTTCAATGTCACGGTGCTGCACCACGTCCAGCAGTCGCTGCGCGCCCACGTGCTGTTCGCGCGCGACGTGGACTACATCGTCCGCCAGGACAAGGTGGTGATCATCGACGAGTTCACCGGGCGCATGATGGAAGGCCGCCGCTATTCGGAAGGGCTGCACCAGGCGCTGGAGGCGAAGGAGGGGGTCACCATCCAGGCCGAGAACCAGACGCTCGCCTCGATCACCTTCCAGAACTACTTCCGCCTCTATCCGAAGCTTGCCGGCATGACCGGCACGGCGATGACCGAGGCGGACGAGTTCGCCGAGATCTACAAGCTCGAAGTGGTCGAGATTCCGACCAACGTCAACGTGGTCCGCAAGGACGAGGACGACGAGGTCTACCGCACCGCCGAGGAGAAGTACAACGCCGTCGTCAAGCTGATCGAGGAGGCGCGCGCCCGCAATCAGCCAGTGCTGGTCGGCACCACCAGCATCGAGAAAAGCGAGCTGATGAGCGAGCTGCTGAAGAAAAAGAAAGTGCCGCATCAGGTGCTGAACGCGCGCTTCCACGAGCAGGAAGCGGTGATCGTGGCCCAGGCGGGTGCCCCGGGCGCGATCACCATCGCCACCAACATGGCCGGCCGCGGCACCGACATCAAGCTCGGCGGCAACCTGGAGATGCGCACCAAGCTCGAAGTGGCGAACATCGCCGACCCGGCGCGCGCGGCCGAGCGGGAGGCGGAAATCCGCGAGGAGATTCTCCGCAACCACGAGATCGTCAAGCAGGCCGGCGGGCTGTTCGTCGTCGGCACCGAGCGGCACGAAAGCCGCCGCATCGACAACCAGTTGCGCGGCCGCTCGGGCCGCCAGGGCGATCCGGGCGCATCGCGCTTCTTCCTGTCGCTGGAAGACGACCTGATGCGCATCTTCGGCTCCGAGCGCATGGGCGGGATGTTGCAGCGGCTCGGGCTGAAGGACGGCGAGGCGATCGTCCATCCGTGGATCAACAAGGCGCTGGAGAAGGCGCAGAAGAAGGTCGAAGCCCGCAACTTCGACATGCGCAAGAACGTGCTGAAATACGACGACGTGATGAACAATCAGCGGCGCGAAGTGTACGCCCAGCGCCGCGAGTTCATGCGGGCGGCGGATGTGAACGAGACCGTCGTCGATATGCGCGCCGAAGTCGTCGGCGCCATGGTCGCCCGCCGCATCCCCGAGAAGGCTTTCGCCGAGCAATGGGAAGCCGCGGCCTTGCAGCAGGATGTCCGCCGCGTGCTCAACCTCGACCTGCCGGTCGTGGACTGGGCGAAGGAGGAAGGGATCGACGAAACCCAGATCCGCGAACGTCTGGAGCAGGCCGTGGACGAGTTCATGCAGGCGAAGCTGCAGGCGCTCGGCCCGGACCTGATGCGCTATGTCGAAAAGAGCCTGCTGCTGCAGGTGCTCGACCAGGTGTGGAAGGAGCATCTGCTGGCGCTGGACCATCTGCGCCAGGGCATCGGCCTGCGCGCCTACGGCCAGCGCGATCCGCTGAACGAATACAAGAGCGAGGCCTTCGCGCTGTTCAACGCGATGCTGGACGAGCTGAAGGAGCGTGTCACGGCGATGCTCGCCCGGGTGGAACTGGCGCCCGATCCTGCCACGGCCCCGCCGCCGCCCGCGCCGCCGCCGGTGCCCGAGCGGGCCGCGATGGCGGGCTACGGTGCGATGCCGACCGAACCGGTGCTGGAGGCGGCGGTGACCGGCGCCGTCGGGCTCGCCGCCCTGCCGAGCCTCGCCGCCGTCGATCCCGCCGATCCCGGCACCTGGCACAACAGCCCGCGCAACGCGCTGTGCCCGTGCGGGTCAGGCCGCAAGTTCAAGCACTGTCACGGGCGCAGCGAATAGCCGGCGGCCGGCGGTCAGACCTTCTCGACCTGGCCGTATTCCAGTTCGACGGGCGTCGAGCGGCCGAAGATGGAAACGCTCACCTTCACCCGGCCCTTTTCCTCGTCCACTTCCTCGACCGTGCCGTTGAAGCTGGTGAAGGGGCCGTCGGCCACCCGCACCTGCTCGCCCACCTCGAACAGCACCGACGGGCGCGGCCGCTCCACGCCTTCCTGGGTCTGACGGATGATGCGCTCCGCCTCGGCCTCGGAGATCGGCGTCGGCCGCAGCTTGGTGCCGAGGAACCCGGTGACCTTCGGGGTATCCTTCACCAGATGCCAGGCATGGTCGGTGAGTTCCATCTTCACCAGCACGTAGCCCGGGAAGAACTTGCGCTCGGCATTCACCTTCTGGCCGCGCCGCAGCTCCACGACTTCCTCGGAGGGGACGAGCACTTCGTCGATCTGATCGGCCAGTCCCTTCTGCGCGGCCTGTTCCTTGATCTGCTGGGCGATCTTCTTCTCGAATCCCGAATATACGTGCACGACGTACCAATGCTTGGCCATGTCCGCTTCCTCAGCCTGCCATGCCGCCGAATAAGGCACGAACACCCACACCGATGATCTGGTCGGCGACGAAGAAGAACGCCGTCGCCAGCGCCGCCATGGCCAGGACAAGCCCGGTCGTGATCGCCGTTTCGCGCCGCGAGGGCCAGGTCACGCGGGCCATCTCGGCCCGGACTTCACGAATGAACTTTGCGGGGTTGAAGGCGGCGGCAGCCATGGTCGGATAGGCCCTTCTAAAAATGGTCGGGATGGCGCATCGACTGGCAGGGGTGGAGGGTCTCGAACCCCCAGCCTCCGGTTTTGGAGACCGGCGCTCTAGCCAATTGAGCTACACCCCTCCCGGGCCGGCTGCCAATCCAGCCGGCGTGACGATCCGAGCGCGCGTAGAAAGGCTGCTGCGCGGCGAATGTCAAGGCCGGGTGCCGGCGCCGGGCCGCCGGTCAGACCATCGACCCGTCATCGGCGACCATGGCCGCGCCGTTGATGAAGCGTGATGCTTCCCCCGAACAGAGCAGCAGCAGCAGCCCGTCCAGGTCGCGCGGCTCGCCCATGCGCTTGCGCGGCAGCGAGGCGACCAGCCGCGCGCCGGCCTCCGTCTCCCAGAAATCGCCGCCGATCTCGGTGCGGATGTAGCCGGGGCAGATCGCGTTGGCATTGATGCCGTGGCGGCCCCATTCGCGCGCCTGACAGCGGGTCAGCGCGACCAGGCCCGCCTTGGCCATGCTGTACGGCGCCTGATGGCCGAGCGCCCGGAAGGCCGCGACGGAGGCGATGTTGACGATTCGCCCCGGCCGCTTGTGCGCGATCATCTGCCGCGCTGCCGCCTGGGCGACGAAGAAGGCGCCCTTGAGATCGACATCCAGCACCGCGTCGTAATCGGCCTCGGAAAAATCCTCGAGCCGCGCCTGACGGCTGAGCCCGGCATTGTTCACCAGGATATCGACCGGACCCAGCGTCGCCTCGATCTGCCGCGCCGCGGCGCGGACCCCGCCGACATCGGCGGTGTCGGCCGGCACCACCAGGGCCCGCCCGCCGCGCGCGGCGATCTCGGCCGCCAGTGCCTCCAGCCGGTCCACCCGCCGGGCGGTGAGCGCGAGGATCGCTCCCTCCGCCGCCAGGACCTGGGCGAACCGGTGCCCGAGCCCGGAGGAGGCGCCGGTCACCCACGCGATCTTGCCTGCGATGTCGGTGCTCATGGCATGTCCCTGATCCGCGCCTGTGCGGCGCGATATTCGCGTTCCAGCCGCGCCACCAGCTCGGCGGCCGGCACGATCCCGGTGACGGCGGCGATGCCCTGCCCGGCGCTCCAGATATCGCGCCAGACCCGCGCCTCGTCGCTGCCGATCTTCATGTGGCTCTTGTCGCCGCGGGGCAGATTGTCGGGGTCCAGGCCCGCGCGGACGACGCTGGGGCGCAGGAAATTCGCCAGCACCCCGCTGAAATAGTCGGTGTAGACGATGTCCGCGGCGCTCCCCTCGACGATCATCTGCTTGTGCCCCGGCGGCGCGCCGGCTTCGTCGGTGGCGATGAAGGCGGAGCCGACATAGGCGAAATCCGCGCCCATCACCTGCGCCGCCAGCACCGCGGCGCCGGTCGCGATGGCGCCCGACAACGCCAGCGGACCGTCGAAGAAGCTGCGGATTTCCTGCACCAGCGCGAAGGGCGAGGTGGACCCGGCATGGCCGCCGGCACCGGCGGCGACCGCGATCAGCCCGTCGGCTCCCTTCTCGATCGCCTTGCGCGCGAAGGTGGCGTTGATCACGTCGTGCAGCGTCAGCCCGCCATAGGCGTGTGCCACCTGGTTCACCTCCTCCCGCGCGCCGAGGGAGGTGATCATGATCGGCACGCGGTATTTCGCGCACATGTCGAGGTCGTGGGACAGCCGTTCGTTGGAGCGATGCACGATCTGGTTGACCGCGAACGGCGCCGCCTTCCGCCCGGGATGCCGCGCATCGTGCTCGCCCAGTTCGTCGGTGATCCGCTTCAGCCATTCCTCCAGCACGTGGGCGGGGCGCGCGTTCAGGGCCGGGAAGCTGCCGACGATGCCGGCCTTGCACTGCGCGATGACCAGATCGGGGTTGGAGACGATGAACAGCGGCGCGCCGATCACCGGCAGGCGCAGAGGGCGAAGGATCGGCGGAACTGACATGTCCTGTCCTCGTTGTTGCGGCCGGCGTCAGCCGCGCCGGCGGGCGATGGCCGCGGCGCCGGCGAAGCGGGCGCGCGGGCCCATCGCCTCCTCGATGCGCAGGGCTTCGTTCCATTTGGCGGTGCGCTCGCCGCGCGCCATCGCGCCGACTTTGATCTGGCCGATCCCCCAGCCGACCGCGAGATGGACGATGGTGGTGTCCTCGGTTTCGCCC
Source organism: Pseudomonadota bacterium (assembly GCA_021826485.1). Classification (GTDB taxonomy): domain Bacteria; phylum Pseudomonadota; class Alphaproteobacteria; order Acetobacterales; family Acetobacteraceae; genus JAFKFJ01. Next base: position 10,744 of record JAKAZX010000015.1, read on the forward strand.
GAGCGGGCGGAGACGATGCCGCCATAGCCGAGCTGCTTCGCGACCTGCCAGGCTTCATGGGTCTCGGTCAGCGTGCCGCGCTGGTTCGGCTTGATCAGCACTGCATTGCCGGCGTGCCGGCGTGCCGCCTCCCGGATGCGGCCGGCGTGGGTGACCAGCGCATCGTCCCCCACCACCTGCACGCGCTCGCCCACGGCGCGGGTGAAGGCGGCGAAGCCGTCCCAGTCGTCTTCCGCCAACGGGTCCTCGACCGAGACGATCGGATAGCGGTCGATCCAACCCGCCAGCAGCGCGATCATGCCGGCGCTGTCCAGTTCGCGGCCTTCCAGGCCGAGCGCGTAGCGGCCGTTGCGATGAAATCCGGTGGCGGCGATGTCGAGCGCCAGCGCAATCTCCTGCCCCGGCTCGAAGCCCGCCTTGTCGATGGCGCGGACCGTCATTTCCAGCGCCTGCTCGTTGGTGTCGAACGCGGGCCACCAGCCACCTTCATCGGCGACGCCGTGCAGCTTGCCGGCCGCCTGCATCAGGTCGCCGGCGGCGCGGTAGACTTCGGCGGTCCAGTCCAGCGCCTCGGCGAAACTGCGCGCACCCGGGCAGGTCACCAGCACGTCCTGGATATCCATCCGGCGGCCGGCATGCGCGCCGCCCCCGAAGATCTGGATCTGCGGCAGCGGCAGCATGCCCGCCTCCTCGCCGCCGAGATGGCGATACAGCGGCACGCCCGCCGCCCCGGCGGTGGCATGGGCGGCGGCCATCGACACCGCGAGCGTCGCATTGGCGCCGAGCTTCTCCTTCGCCTCCGTGCCGTCCAGCCGGATCAGCGTCGCATCCAGCGCGGCCTGATCGGCAGCATCGTGTCCCAGCAGGGCTGCCGCGATGTGGCCGTTCACGTTGGCGACCGCACGGGCCACGTCGAAGCCGCCGAACGTCTCCCCGCCGTCGCGCAGATCATGCGCCTCGGCCGCGCCGGTGGAGGCGCCGGCGGGGGCGATGGCGCGGCCGACCGCGCCGCCGGACAGCATCAGCTCCACCTCCACGGTCGGCCGGCCGCGGCTGTCCCATACCCGGCGGCCGTGCAGGTAGACGATCTCCGTCTCGCTCATTCCCCAAGCTCCTTGCGCCACGCTTCCGCCACAGCGTCGAGCCGAACCGGTGCGTCGGCCAGGAGCCCCCGTGCCACGCGGCGGACCCGTTCCCGGTCGCTTTCCTGCTCGATGTACTCCACCGGCGATTTGCCATCCACCCGGGCCAGCAGCAGCCCCGGCAACAGCCGGGCCGCCCGGCCCTCCAGCAGCGCCGCCGGTTCCCAGTCGATCCGCTCTCTATACGCATCGCCGAGCGCCGCATAGCACGCCAGGAACCCCGCCCTGGCGGCGGGCATCCACAGGCATTTCAGCAGCAGATGCGTGAGGCAGAAGGCGAGGTCGAAGGCCGGATCGCCCCAGGTCGCGCATTCCGCGTCGAGGAATACCGGCCCGTGCGGGCCGCACAGGATGTTCTTGGGGCTGACATCGCCATGCACCAGTGCGATCCGCATCGCGGCGGTCGATGCGGCGAGCGCGTGCAGGGCGGCGGCGCGGTCGGGATGCCGGGCGGCGGTCGCCAGCAGATAGGGTTCGATGCGGATCGCATGGAAGATGTCGGCGGTTGGGAACGCCGCCGCCAGCGACGGATCGGCGGCGGTCGCGCCGTGGATGCGGGCGAGGGTGCGTCCCACGGCGGCCGCGAACGCGGCATCGCACGCGCCGTGGCGCAGTTGCTGTTTCCAGTTGTGATAGATGTCCGGTGGCAAATACTCCATGGCCAGCGTGCCGCTCGGCGCATCCTCGCCGAGCAGGCGGGGCGTGGCGCCGGGCAGCGCGGCCCCAGCGTGGCGCATCCACAGCGCCTCGTAGTGGTTCCGCTCGACCGGCGCGTGCCATTCCGCCGCGACCTTGAGCCGCGCGAGCGCCCGCTTCACGCAGACCGGGCCGCGCGGTAGGTCGACGCGCCAGATGTCCGACGACACGCCGCCCGTGAGCGGCATCCCGGCCGGCGCTGCCGCATCGGCGGCGAGCAGGCCCATCCGGCGCAGCGCGGTGACGATGTCCGGAGGCGGAACACGATGATTCATGGGCGCACCCTGTCGTGGCAAAACGGCGGCGGCAACCCTGCATGCGATGAACCAGTTGGCGCGACCCCTGGTGCGCGGTAGGCTTTCCGCTCGATTGCGCCTCAGGGCCGGCAGAATGTCCAGCGACGCTACCCATGCGGTGCGCATTGAAAGCATCCGCGCGGTCTACCGCCATCTTCCGTTGACGCTGGGTGCATCGGCTGTCAATGCGATTGTAACGGCCGTCGTGCTGGCGCCGCGCGCGGGAACCGGGCCGGTCGCCCTGTGGCTTGCCGGCTTCGCGGCGATGCTGCTGCCGCGCTTCCTGGCATGGCGCCGCTTCACGCGCCGTCCCGCGGCGGCCCTCGCCGCCCCGGTGTGGTCCCGCATGGCGGTTGCAGGATCGTTCGTATCCGGTGCCTTGTGGGGCGCATGCAGCCTGTGGCTGATGCCGGACGAGGCGCCGTATCCGGTGTTCGTCGCATTCGTCATCGGCGGCATGTGCGCCGGCGCAATCACCGTGAACGCGACGCATCTGCGCAGCGTCGCCGCGTTCATCCTCGCCGCCGACCTGCCGCTTGCCGGCCGGCTCGCCTGGCAGGGCGGCACTCTCGGCCTGCCGATGGCCGCGATGACGCTGCTGTTCGCCGGCGCGCTGCTGATCACCGCGCGCCGCTACGCGGACCAGTTCGCCGAGGGCGTGCGGGCACGCATCGCGCTGGGCGAACGGACGGAGGAGCTGGCGTGTGCCAACGCCCAGTTGCGCGCCGAGATCGCCGAGCGCGAACAGGCCGAAGCGGCGCTGCGGCAGGCGCAGAAGATGGAGGCGATCGGCAGCCTGACCTCGGGCGTCGCGCATGACGTGAACAACGTGCTGATGGTGGTGCGTGGCGCCGCCGAGACGCTGAAGCGTCGGCTGGCGCACACGCCCGGCCATCTGCGCCAGATCGCGGCGATCCTGCGCGCGACGGAGCGGGGCGCCACCCTGACGCGGCAGTTGCTGGCCTTCGCGCGCAAGGAGGTGCTGCATCCGGCGGCCGTGGACGTCAACGCGATGCTGCGCGGCATCGGCGCGCTGCTGGAAGCGACGCTCGGCAAATCGGTGCGTCTGGACCTGGAATTCACCGCGAAGCTGCGTCCCGCCTTCATCGACCGCAGCAGCCTGGAGCACGCGATCATCAATCTGGCCATCAACGCCCGGGACGCGATGCCGGACGGCGGCACGCTGACGTTCCGGACATCCGCGCTGACGCTGGACGAGCCGGACCCGGCGCTCGACCTGCCGGCGGGATGCTACGCGGAGATCACCGTTTCGGACACCGGCCGCGGCATGAGCGAAACCGTGCTGGCGCGCGCGTTCGACCCGTTCTTCACCACCAAGCCGCCCGGCCAGGGCTCGGGCCTCGGGCTCAGCCAGGTCTACGGCTTGCTGCGGCAATCGGGCGGCGGCGTGCGGCTCGAAAGCGCGCCGGGGCGCGGCACCGCCGTGCATCTCTTCATCCCGCTGGCGAAGACCGGCGCGGCGACCGTGAGCGAACCGGACCTGCTATCCGCCCGCGCGCCAGAGCCGACCGCGGAGGGCAAATCCTCGCACATCGTGGTGCTCGATGACGAGGACATGGTCCGCGAGGTGGTCGTGGAGCTGCTGGAAAGCGCCGGCTATCGCGTCTCGGCCTTCGCCAGGGCCAACGACGCGCTGCGCGTGATCGAGTCCGATGCGGCGATCGCGCTGCTGATCAGCGATCTCGGTCTGCCGGATCGCGCGGGCGACGAGGTGGCGCGGGACGCGCGGCTGCTGCGGCCGAGCCTGCCGGTGCTGTTCATCACCGGCTACAACGATCCTGCGCTGCTGGCCGAGGAGCCGTGGCAGTTGCGCAAGCCGTTTTCGGAATCCGAATTGCTGGCGATGGTCGCGCACGCGCTGCGGCAGCGTTCGGCGGCGAACTGAGCCGGCCGGCCGGCGGCTACAGCCGGCGGAACATATCGTCCGTCCCGGCCGCCGGGGCGGCGGCGGCGGGCGGTTCGGCGGCAGCGCGCTCCCAGCGCAGTTGCAGCCGCGGGGCGGGGGGCGCCGGCTGGGCGCGGGCGGCGATCCGCGACGCCAGGCTGCCGAACGGCACGCGAAGGGCGTCATCCGCCGCCGGCACGACCGGGGCGTCATCGGCCGGAACTGCGGGCGCGGCCGCGGCCGCCGGGGCGGGGGCCGATGGGCGGATCGGCGGCGCGCCGAAGCTGCGGTAGCGGAAATCCTTCAGCCCGACCGCCGCGAGCACCCCGGCCACATCCTCGGCAACCGCCTCGGCCTCGTCCGGCACCAGATCAGTCTGCCTCGCCTGCCCTGTCACGCCGGCCTGCCCGCCTGTCGGTGAAGCCTGGAGCGGGTGAAGGGAATCGAACCCTCGTATGCAGCTTGGGAAGCTGCCGTTCTACCATTGAACTACACCCGCAGCCGCGGCAGGGCAGGTATAGGAAAGCACGGTTGACGGCGCAAGCCTGCGCAACCATAAGCTGCGCGTTGACGGCGGTGCCGTCCCTCGTGATTTGTCCGGCCGGATTGCGGCGAGGTGAAACAAGCGCGCTAAAGAGGCCATGCGGGCGGCGGTCCTCAGCCGGCGCCGGCTGGTGCCTCGGTCGGACCCACTGATCGAGGACGCCCGCATGACCGACATTCCCGGCTTCCGTCCCGCAACCACCCTCGTGCATGGCGGCACGGAGCGCAGCGGCTTCGGCGAAACCGCCGAGGCGCTCTTTCTGACCTCCGGCTTCGTCTATGACAGCGCCGAGCAGGCGGAGGCGACGTTCGCCGGCACCGAGGCGCACTATCAGTATTCCCGCTTCGGCAATCCCACCGTCGCCATGCTGGAACGCCGGCTGGCGCTGCTGGAAGGGGCGGAGGCGTGCCGCGTCACCGCCAGCGGCATGGCCGCGGTGCATGCCGCCCTGCTCAGCCATCTGCGCGCCGGCGATCGCGTGGTGGCGGCGCGCGCGCTGTTCGGCTCCTGCCACTGGATCGTCTCCACGCTGCTGCCGCGCTACGGCATTACCGGAGAGTTCGTGGACGGCCCGGACCTGGAGCAGTGGCGGGCGGCGCTGCGCCGGCCGGCGCAGATGGTGCTGCTGGAATCGCCCTCCAACCCGATGCTGGAGGTGATCGACCTGCCGGCGGTGAGCCGGCTGGCGCACGATGCCGGCGCGCTGGTGGTGGTGGACAACGTGTTCGCGACGCCGCTGCTGCAACAGCCGCTGCAACTGGGCGCCGATATCGTGGTCTATTCCTGCACCAAGCATATCGACGGGCAGGGCCGGGTGCTCGGCGGCGCCGTGCTGGGCTCGCAGGCCTGGGTGAATGGGACGTTGCAGCCGTTCATCCGCAACACCGGCCCGACGCTGTCGGCGTTCAACGCCTGGCTGCTGTTGAAAGGGCTGGAGACGCTGTCGCTGCGCGTCCGCGCGGCATCGCAGACGGCGGCGCAGCTTGCCGATTTCCTGGCCGCCCAGCCCGGCATCGTGCGGGCGCTGTATCCGACGCGCGCCGACCATCCGCAGCACGCGCTGGCGGCGCGGCAGATGTCCGGCGGCGGCACGCTCATCAGCTTCGAGCTGGCCGGCGGCAAGGCGGCGGCGTTCCGCTTCATGAACGCGCTGCGGCTGATCCGCATTTCCAACAATCTCGGCGACACCAAGTCCCTGGCGACGCATCCGGCGACCACCACGCATATGCGCATCGGCGCGGAGGAGCGGATGCGGCTCGGCATCACCGACGGCGTGGTGCGGCTGTCGGTCGGCCTGGAGGACCCCGCGGACCTGACCGACGACCTCGCCGAGGCGCTGCGCGCGGCATCATGATCGCCGCGGGCTGGACAGCGCGCGGCGAAGGGTGCCCTATGCCGGCCCGATGACCGACGGCTATTCCGCGACAACGCGCCACATCCGCGTGACGGTCCGCAGCCATTATCTGGCGGACCAGTCGCGTCCCGACGAAGGCACCTATGTCTGGGCGTATCGCATCCGGATCGAGAATTTCGGGCGCGAGACGGTGCAGTTGCTGCGCCGCACCTGGCTGATCACCGACGCGCGGGGACGCACCCAGCGCGTCCAGGGTGCCGGCGTGGTCGGCCAGCAGCCGGTGCTGGAGCCGGGGGAGGCGTTCGAATACACCTCCGGCACGCCGCTCGACACGCCCTCCGGCTTCATGGCGGGGCAGTATCATCTGGTGGTCCGCGACTCGGGGGAGGAATTCGACGTGGAGATTCCCACGTTCAGCCTGGACAGCCCGGAGGGCGACGGGCGCATCCACTGACGCGGCGGCGCGCGTCGGCGCGCGGGAACCGCTTGACGGGGCGCGCGGAACTAACCTAGAACGGGTGCCGTTTCTGGTTTGTTCGCCCGCTGCCGGGAGGCACCCGCATGCTGACTCGCAAGCAGCACGAGCTGCTCATCTTCATCGACCGCCATCTGAAGGCGACCGGGTTCTCGCCCTCCTTCGAGGAGATGAAGGACGCGCTGCAGCTCCGCTCGAAGTCCGGTATCCACCGGCTGATCTCGGGGCTGGAGGAGCGCGGGTTCCTGCGCCGGCACCATCACCGCGCCCGCGCCCTGGAAGTCGTCCGCATGCCGGAGGATGTGGCCTCCCGCGCCGCGTCCGGCGGGGGGGAAGGGGCGACCGGCTTCGCGCCGACGGTCATCCGCGGCGATTTCACCGCCCGCCTGCCCGGCGTGCGGGCGGCGCGCGAGGCCGGGGCGGTGCAACTGCCGCTCTATGGCCGCATCGCCGCCGGCCTGCCGATCGAGGCGCTGCGCGACAACGGCGCGCAGGTCGAGGTGCCGATCGCGCTGCTCGGCAGCGGCGAGCATTTCGCGCTGGAGGTTGCCGGCGATTCGATGACGGATGCCGGCATCCTGGACGGCGACACGGTGGTGATTCACCGCGGCGAGACGGCCGAGAACGGGCAGATCGTCGTCGCCATGGTGGACGAGAGCGAGGTGACGCTGAAGCGGCTGCGCCGCCGCGGCAACTCGATCGCCCTGGAACCGGCCAACCGCGCCTATGAGACCCGCATCCTGCCGGCCGACCGGGTGAAGGTGCAGGGACGGCTGGTGGCCCTGTTGCGCCGCTACTGAGGCCGCGCCGCCGGCCCGTTGCCGGCGGGCGCGGTGCGGGTCAGGCCCAGGCCTCCTCCCACGTGCCGGCGGTGGAGGCGCGGCTGTATTCGGTCGCACGGTTCTCGAAGAAATTGGCGTGCTCGACGGCGTTCAGCATGTCATCGAGCCAGAGCAGCGGATTGCGCTCCACGTGAAACAGCGGATCGAGGCCGAGCTGCGTCAGCCGGCGGTCGGCGATGTAGCGGATGTACTGCTTCACCTCCGCCGCCGTCAGCCCGTCGATCGGGCCGAGTTCGAAGGCGAGGTCGATGAAGGCATCCTCGTGATCGACGATGGTGGCGCAGGTTAGAAACAGCTCCTGCCGCAACTGCTCCGTCCAGATCTCCTGGTTCTCCTGCACGAAAGTGCGGAACAGGCGGATCACCGAATTGCAGTGCAATGTCTCGTCGCGCACCGACCAGGAGATGATCTGGCCCATCCCCTTCATCTTGCCGAAGCGCGGGAAGTTCAGCAGGATGGCGAAGGAGGCGAACAGTTGCAGCCCTTCGGTGAAGGCGCCGAAGGCGGCGAGGGTTTTCGCGATCTCGTGCCGGTTGTCCACCGAGAAGCCCTGCATGTAGTCGTATTTGTCCTTCATCTCCTTGTATTTCAGGAACGCCTGATACTCGGATTCCGGCATGCCAACGGTGTCGAGCAGGTGGCTGTAGGCAGCGATGTGCACCGTCTCGATGTTCGAGAACGCCGAGAGCATCATCAGCACTTCGGTCGGTTTGAAAACCCGGCTGTAGTGCTTCATGTAGCAGTTGTTCACCTCGACATCCGCCTGGGTGAAGAAGCGGAAGATCTGGGTGAGCAGATTGCGCTCCGACTCGGAAAGGTTCCTGTGCCAGTCCTTCACGTCGTCGGCCAGCGGCACCTCCTCCGGCAGCCAGTGCACGCGCTGCTGCGTGAGCCACGCTTCGTACGCCCACGGATAGCGGAACGGCTTGTACACCGGGTTCTCGGTGAGCAGGTCGAAGTGGCGGGGCTGGTCGTCGGGCATGGATCGGTGTCCGTTGGTTGGCGTTCAGGCGACGGCACTGGCACCCGTCATGCCCGGCCTTGAGCCGGCCATCCACGCGGTCCACGCAACAGCGGCGCTGGGTGGAAGGCGTGGATGGCCGGGACAAGCCCGGCCATGACGTCAGGACGCAGGGCAGGAAAGCGCAGCATATCCCGCCATCGTTCGGCGTCGTACTCCCGTTTGGCACACGCGGCGAGATGCGCTGCGCTTTCCCGCCCTACGCGTGCTAAACGCTCCAATAGCTCGTTATGCCGGATACGGCAGACATGCCCGATGCGGCGGTGGTTGCGGTGCTGACGCTCGATGGCGAGAGTTGGATTTCGGCGTGCGTGTGCAGATCGCCCGGATGCACAGCCGTCGCAAATCCAAGGAGTGCCGCCTGCATCACCCGCGCGATTCGCTTCTGCCGAAATCGCGCAGCAAACGTCAGCCGCGACCAAATGTACTTCTTAAGCGAAATCATGGTATTCCCATAGGTGCTACTGGCACGCCAGACACTCCTCGTAATCCACCACCTTCGCCTTCGCCACCACCAGCGGCAGTTCCGGTTCGCGAACCTCCGGCGCCGTCGCGGCGAATTCGGCCGGCCGCACCGCCTTCTCTCCCACATTGTCGGCGCGCGCGATCGACAGGCTGCGGCAGTAGTACAGCGACTTCAGGCCCTTCTTCCACGCCTGGAAATGAATCTGGTGCAGGTCCCGCTTGTGGACGTTGGCGGGCAGGAACACGTTCACCGACTGGCTCTGGCAGATGAACGGCGTGCGGTCGGCGGCGTGTTCGATCACCCAGCGCTGGTCGATCTCGAACGCGGTGCGGTACACCGCCTTCTCCTGCTCGGTCAGGAAATCCAGGTGCTGCACGCTGCCCTGCGTGCGGGTGATGGAGGACCACGTCTCCTCGTCGTCATGCCCGCGCTCGGCCAGCAGCTTCTGCAGCGGCCGGTTGCGCACGGAAAAACTGCCCGACAGCGTCTTCTGCAAGAACACGTTGGCCGCGATCGGCTCGATGCCGGGGGAGGCATTGCCGGCGATGATCGAGATCGAGGCGGTCGGCGCGATCGCGAGCTTGTTGGAAAACCGCTCCTCGATCCCGTAGTCCGCCGCGTCCGGGCAGGCGCCGCGCTCGGCCGCCAGCGTGTGCGATGCCACATCGGCCTGCGCGCGGATGTGGCGGAACATCCGCTTGTTCCAGCTTTTCGCCACCACGCTCTCGAACGGCACGCCCTGGGATTGCAGGAAACCGTGGAAACCCATCACGCCGAGGCCGACGGAGCGTTCGCGCATTGCCGAATACCGCGCCCGCTCCATCCCCTCCGGCGCGCGGTCGATGAAATCCTGCAGCACGTTGTCGAGGAAGCGCATCACGTCCTCGATGAACAGCGGGTGGTTTTCCCACTCGAACCACGTCTCCAGGTTCAGCGACGACAGGCAGCAGACGGCGGTGCGCTGCTGGCCGTGCTGGTCGATGCCGGTCGGCAGCGTGATCTCGCTGCACAGGTTCGAGGTCTTCACCTCCAGCCCGGCGAGTTTCTGATGCTCGGGCCGCGCGCGGTTCACCTGGTCGGAGAACACCAGATACGGCTCGCCCGTCTCGATCCGCGCGGTCAGGATGCGGACCCACAGCGCGCGCGCGGAAATCTTGCGCACGATGCTCTCGTCCTTGGGGGAGACGAGCGCCCATTCCTCATCCGCCTCCACCGCCCGCATGAACGCATCCGGGATCAGCACGCCGTGATGCAGATTGAGCGCCTTGCGGTTCGGGTCGCCGCCGGTGGGGCGGCGGATTTCCACGAACTCCTCGATCTCCGGATGGTTCGCCGGCAGATAGACCGCGGCCGAGCCGCGGCGCAGGCTGCCCTGGCTGATCGCGAGCGTCAGGCTGTCCATCACCCGGATGAACGGGATCACGCCGGAGGTCTTGCCGTTCTGCCCGACCTTCTCGCCGATCGAACGCAGATTGCCCCAGTAGCTGCCGAT
>JAKAZX010000016.1 GCA_021826485.1 Pseudomonadota bacterium
GGGAAGTTCCTCCGCCGCGCCGGCGGTGGGCGGACGGTCCGCCACATTGTCGAAGGCGAATTCCGCAGCGCCGTCCAGGAAGCTTTCCACCGCCGCACCCTCCGCCAGGATCACGGCATGCGTATCGAGCTCGACATGCCAGTAGGTGATGACCGGCGGCAGCACCGCCGCCTCGCGGATCGTGCGGCCATTGCACAGCGCCCGCGCCTCCACCAGCAACTCGCCAAGGCGCAGGGCGTGGCCGGGCGACAGCAGCAGATCGCGCGCCGGTACGCCGGGGGCGAGCGCGCCGGCGCCGATGCGGATCGGCCGCGCCCCCAGCCGGTCGGCGAACGCCGCCGGAAGGCGCTGCCGCCCCAGCCAGCGCACTGGCGCCGTCCCGCCATCGGCCAGGCTGACGAGATCACCCGGCCGCAGCCGCTGCACCTCCGTCTCGCCGTCGGGGGTTGCGATGCGCGTGCCGGTGGCAAAGCAGTTCACGGCAAACCCGATCACGTTCAGCAGCGTGACGTCGGTGGCCGACACCGGATTGAGCTGCCCGGCGCCCAGATAAGCGTCGAACGAATCGGGCGCGGTGCTGCTGGACCAGTCGGCGGGGTCGCTGCTGGTATCGAAATAATACGATCCGGTCCGCCCGCCATCGATCGAGAAATAGGCGGATTGCGATGTTGACGTGGGCTGAACGCCGGCCGCGGTGTAGCGGAACAGGTCGAGCACCGACAGGTGCCCTTGGCCGAGCGTGGAAATGCGGCCGAGAGCGTGGGTGAGCTCGTGCTCGGCGATGCTGACGAGATCATACTCGTTGCTCGGCACCGGGGCGGTCGTGCCGTAATAGTAGCTGAAGCTGCTGGAGAACCCGACATAGCCGTCGGTTCCGGTGCCGTTCGCGGCGAGATCGCCCCAGGCCTTTTCCTGTGACGTGGAGACGAAGAAGCCGCCGCCGCCGCTCGGGTCCTTGGCAGGCAGATTCGCATAGGCGGTATCGGTCGCCGTCGAATCACGGGCTGCTTTGAGCGCGGCCTTGACCTGGGTGTAGTTCAGCACCACCCCGGTGGACGGACCGCCCTCGGCCAATACGCCGCTGCTCAGCGTTTTGCCGTCGATCTCGTTCAGGCCGACGTCAATATTGACCGTGATCGAATTGGTGATGATGGTGTCGAGATAGGTCGCTGCCGCAGCGATTGCGGACTTGAAGCTGGTATCGCTGGACGGGACGCTGGAATCGTAGCTGAGGTCGATTTTCATCTGCATCACGCATCCGGGAGCAGGGCAGGCTATCCGCTTCCGTCAGGGCCGCGCAATGGTTGCGGCGTGCGATTTCAGGCGGCGCGCAACGACCCGGTCAGGCCGGCCCGGCCCAGTAGCGGCCGATATTCGCGACAGTGAAGGCGACGTGGCGGGCGCCGTTCACCTCGATCGCGGCCTCCCCGCCGGTCCAGCGCCAGCCGGGTTCGGGATCGTGCCAGCCGGCATGCAGGGCAGGACTGTCGAGCGCGGCTTCCCGCCCGTCGATCCAGATCTGCCGCAGCGCGACGCCGAGGCAGCGCGTGTCCGTTTCGTCGGCCGCGACATGCGCCGGAATCCGCGTGCTCGAGGCGAAATGCAACTGCCGCGTGCCGTGCGGCAGTTCGACCTGCCAGCATTGCCGCTGCACCTGCGGCCGCAGCGGCACCGCGTCGGCGTGCAGCGTCAGCGCAGGATCGTCGGTGAGCGCGTGGCCCAGGCGGCCGGCCCGATGCAGCAGACGCCGCCGCACGGCGATCAGACGCGGGCCGGCCAGCAGCAGGGGCGCGCAGCCGCGCCGCGCCCAGATGCCCCGCGCCGCCGCGACGCTTGCCGCGCGGCGATGGCCGGAACGCGCGAAAGCGGCGCGGTTACCGGTGTCCAGATAGGTTTCCGCCGGCTGGCCTTCGGCCAGGATCACGTCGTGCCGGTCCAGTTCGACATGGCAATAGCGCACCTGCGCGACCGCGACCGGGGCGATGCTGCGGCCGTTGACCAGATAGCGCACCGGGATCAGCACGCCGTCGAGGAGAACTGCGTGATCGGGCGACAGATAAAGGTCGCGGGCCGGCCGGCCCGGCGCCAGCGCACCGCGGAGGATGCGCACCGGCAGCACCTCCGCCGGGCGGGCGAAGCGGGCGGGGATCACGCTCCGCGTGCCGATCCAGCGGATCGGTGCGACCGCGCTGGATGCGGTGATGACGCTGTCCCGCCCGGCCCGCAGCGCCTCCACCGGCACGTCGCCGCGCGGCGTGCGGATGCGGGTGCCGGCGGCGAAGCAGGCCAGGCCGGCATTGCTCGCGATGCTGAAGCCGAGCACGTTCATCTCGGTGATGTCGACGGCGGACATCGGGTCCGGCTGCCCGTATGTGCTTGTCGCATCGAAGGCATCGTCGGGCACGGATGACGCCCAGTCGGCATTGTCGCTGGTGGTGTCGAACGCCGCGAGGTCGGTGGTGCCGCCGTTGATCGAGAAATAGGCGGGGGCGAACGGCGTATTCTGATCGGTCTGCAGCACGCCGGGTGCGCTGTAGCGATAGAGGTCGAGCGTGCTGAGATATCCGCCGGGGTTGCCGAGATCGGAGAAGCGGCCGAGCGCGTGCGTCAGCTCGTGCAGTGCTACACCCAGCAGGCTGAGGCCGCTGCCCGTGCCGTTGGTGCTGAAATTGTAGGTCGGCTGGGTACCGAAGCCGACATAGCCGTCGATCGCCGTCCCGTTGGCCGGCAACAGGCCCCAGGCCTTCTGCAACGCGTCGGAGACGAGGAAGCCCTGGCCGTTGGACGGATCGTTGTTCGGCAGACTCTCGAACGCGGTGACGCTGGCGGCAGAAGCGGTGTTCGAATTGGCGTTGTTGAACAGCGCGTTGACGACCTGCGTGTAGGTCAGGACCGTGCTGGGGGCGCTGCCGCCCAGGCTTTCGCTTTCATTGGTGATCGGCGTGCCGTTCAGCTCGCCCCAGCCGACCGAGATGTTGACGGTGATCGGATTGGTGATCAGCGCGTCCAGATAGTTCGCCGCGGCGGTCAGCACCGTGCTGAACCCGGACGGTGCCGACGCGGTGCTGGAGTCGTAGATGAGGTTCAGATCCACGGCGGCACGTGCTTCGATCCGGCAGCGGTTCGAGCCGAGATTGCAGTTTCTCTAGCAGGGCAATCGTTGCGGCGGCAAGCCCCGTTGCGCCGGCGGTTGCCTCCAGCCGCGATCTGCCCGAAGGTTACGCGGCGTCAGGCAGGGCGAGGCGACGATGCGGCTTGCGGGCAGGTTCGTGCGGTGGGTGGCCGGCCTCGCGCTGGGGCTCGCACTGTATTCCGGCGGCCCGGCGGCGGCGCAGCAGGCGGCGCCCTCGCGCCTCGACGCGATTCTGTCGGCGGGCGTGCTGCGGGTGGGAATGCCCGGCGACTACCGCCCGTTCGGCCTGCACGACCAGACCGGCGGAACCTGGCAGGGCCTGGATGTGGACGAGGCGCAGGCGATGGCGGCGGCACTGGGCGTGCGGCTGGTGCTGGTGCAGACGAGCTGGAAGATGCTGCTGCCGGATCTGCTGGCGGGGCGCTTCGATATCGGCGCCGGCGGCGTCTCGGTGACGCTGAAGCGGCAGACGCAGGCCTTCTTCTCCACGCCGCTGCTGCGCGACGGCAAGACGCCGATCGCGCCCTGTGCGACGGCAGCGAACTACCAGACCCTGGCGCAGATCGACCGCGCCGGCGTGCGCGTGCTGACCAATCCGGGCGGCACCAACGAAGCCTTCGACCGCGCCCATCTGCACGCCGCGGAGATCGTCGTGTTTCCCGACAATACGCGCATCTTCGACGCGCTGGCGGACGGACGCGGCGACCTGATGATCACCGATGCGACCGAGGCGATGCTGCAGCACCGGCTGCACCCGGCGCTGTGCGCGGTGCATCCCGACCAGCCCTTCGACTTCAGCGAGAAGGCCTATCTGCTGCCGCGCGACGTGCCGTTGCAGCAATGGGTGAACCAGTTCCTGCACATCCAGCGCGAATCGGGCGAATGGCAGGCGCTGCTGAACAAGTGGCTCGGGTAGCAGACCGGCGGCAGCATCACGCGAAGCCGCGCCGGCAGGGATCGCACCCCGCCGGCGCGCCGCGACGCGGCCTGTCAGACGACCTTCTTCAGCGTCGGCGAGGCCTTGAAGCGCACGGTCTTGCCGGCCTTCACCTTGATCGCCTCGCCAGTGCGCGGGTTCAGCCCCTTGCGCGCCTTCGTCTTGCGCACGACGAAGGTGCCGAAGCTCGGCAGCGTGAATTTGCCGCTCTTCTTCAGCTCCCGCACGATGGCGGCGATCACTTCGGTCGCAGCCTTGTTGGCAGCGGTGCCGGTGAGTTCTGCCGACTCCTGGATGACCTGGGCGATAAAGGCTTTCGACATGCGATTCTTTTCCCTCTCTGCTGGTCGGCGCCGGCCGCGGGCGCGAATCGCCCACTCCGTCAGCGTAACCGAAAGTGGCCGCCTCCTAACAGCGATCTTGGCGGGGCGCAAAAGCTTTCTTGCGGGAGCCTGCATCCCTGCGGAACGACCCCGCCCGGCCGCGGGGAATCGTTTCTTTGCCGCGATCGCGCCAGCTTGATCCGCAGCCGTCCGGCATGCTTTCTGACGCACCCGCCGCGGACAACCGATGTGAACGACAGCGTTCCCCAGCCGGCCACCGAGCGTGCCGACCCGCGCTATCGCGACCTGGATGCGTGGCCGGCGGATTCGGCGCTGGCAGCGCTGTTCGAAGCGCAACTGGCCGCCGCCGCCGCGGTACGCCCGGCGCTGCCGGCGATCGCCGCCGCCGTGGCCGCGGCCGAATCGCGGCTGCGCGCCGGCGGGCGGCTGGTCTATATCGGTGCCGGCACCTCCGGCCGGCTCGCGGTGCTGGACGGCGTCGAACTGCCCCCGACCTTCGGGTGGCCGCCGGCGCGGCTGGTGCTGCTGATCGCGGGCGGACCCGCCGCATTGCTGCAGGCGATGGAGAATGTCGAGGATGACGGTGCCGCGGCGCGCCAGGCGATCATCCGGCACGACGTGGGCGGCAACGACGTTGCGATCGGCGTCGCCGCGAGCGGGCGGACGCCGTTCACCTGCGCCGCGCTGGCCGAGGCGGCATCCCGCGGGGCACTGACCATCGGCATCGCCAACAATCCGGCATCACCGCTGCTGGCCGCCGCCGCCCACGCCGTTTTGATCGACACCGGCGCCGAGCCGGTGGCGGGATCGACGCGAATGAAGGCCGGAACCGCACAGAAGATCGCGTTGAACCTGCTGTCCACGCTGCTGATGGTGCGCCTGGGCCACGTGCATGCGGGATTGATGGTCGATGTCGCGGCGGGGAACGCGAAGCTGCGCACCCGCGCACTCGCCATGCTGCGGACGCTGAGCGGCGCTGCGGAGGAACCCGCGCAAGCCGCACTGACCGCCGCCGACGGCAACGTCAAGACGGCCGTGTTGCTGCTGCGCGGGCTGGATGGCGCGGCCGCGCGGGCACTGCTGACGCGCAGCGGCGGCAGCCTGCGGGCGGCGCTGGCGGCGCTGGACGCATGATCGCCCTCGCCACTCCCCGGCTGTTCGACGGCACGACGATGCTCGGCCCGCGCACCGTGCTGATCGAAGACGGGCGTATCGCCGCGATCGCCGACCATGCGCCGGCCGGCGTGGCCATCGAGGCGCTGGCGGCGGATGCCGTGCTGGCGCCGGGCTTCGTCGATCTGCAGGTGAATGGCGGCGACGGCGTGCTGTTCAACGACTCGCCGGATGCCGAGGGGCTGCGGCGGATCGCCGCGGCGCATGCGCGGCTCGGCACCACCGCGCTGCTGCCCACCCTGGTCAGCGCGCCGCGCGCGTTGCGGCAGGCAGCGATGGCGGCGGCGCGGGCGGCGCTGGCCGCCGGCATTCCCGGCATCGTCGGGCTGCATCTGGAAGGCCCGTTCATCGCCCCGTCGCGCCGCGGCATCCATCCGCTCGCGCATCTCGGCGCCCCGACGGCGGAGGAGATTGCCGAACTCTGCGCGCCGTTCCCCGGCCCGCTGCTGCTGACGCTGGCGCCGGAGATCGTGGCGGCGGGGGACGTGGCGGCCCTCGCCGCGGCGGGCCGGCGCGTGTTCCTGGGCCACAGCGCGGCGACCATCGCGCAGGCTGCCGCGGCGCTGGCGGCCGGCGCGGCCGGCTTCACCCATCTGTTCAACGCTATGTCGCAGATCCTGCCGCGCGAGCCTGGCATGGTGGGTGCCGCGCTGGACAGCGCCGATGCCGCGGCCGGCATCATCATCGACGCACTGCACGTGCATCCCGCCGCCATTCGCCTGGCCTTCGCCGCGCTGGGGCCGCAGCGGCTGTTCCTGGTGTCGGACGCGATGCCGACCGTGGGGCAGCCGGATGCCGCCGGCTTCGTGCTGCACGGACGGCCGATCCGGTTGCAGGACGGCCGGCTGACCGATGCGGACGGCACGCTTGCCGGCGCGCATCTGGCGATGGCGGATGCGGTGCGCATCGCCGTACAGCAGGTGGGCCTGGATCTGTCCGCCGCCCTGCGCATGGCAACCGCGACGCCGGCCGGCGTGCTGGGGCTGCACGACCACGGCCGCATTGCGCCGGGCGCGCGCGCCGATCTGGTCGCGCTGGATGCGGCGCTGCGCGTGGTGCGGGTGTGGCAGGCGGGCGTCGCGCTGGCGTAGGGTTCAGCGCCGGCGGAACTGCGGCGCCCGCTTCTCGCGGAAGGCGGCCCGCCCCTCCGCCGCATCCTCGGTCGCGAAGCAGACCGTCTGCAGGTCGCGTTCGTACTGGATCGCCGCCTCGACCGGCATGGTGAACGCGGCCCGCAGATTCAGCTTCGCCGTCTCCGCCGCGATCGGCGCGCGCTCGGCGATCGTGCGCGCGATCGCCTCCGCGCGCTCGCGCACCGACGCCGGCGCGACGACGTCGCTGACCAGCCGCCACGCCAGCGCCGTCGCCGCGTCCACCGGATCGCCGGTCATGATCATCAGCGCCGCATTGGTCGCGCCGACCGCGTGCGCCAGCAGCGCCGTCATGCCGCCGCCGCCGATCCAGCCGAGCTTGATCTCCGGCGCCGCGAACCGGGCGGTGGCGGAGGCCACGCGGATATCGCAGCTCATCGCCAGCTCCAGGCCGCCGCCATAGGCGATGCCGTTGACGGCGGCCACCACCGGCTTGGTCAGCCGGCGCACCGCATCGCAATAATCGGGGCGGCTGCGGAAGCTCCAGGGCGTCGGGTAGCCGTCCAGCTCCCCGATGTCGGAACCAGCGCAGAACGCGCGCTCGCCCGCGCCGGTCAGCACCACCGCCCGCACCTCGTCGTCATCGGCGCAGCGCGCCACATGCGCGATCAGCGCCTCCGTCATCGCCGGGGTCATCGCGTTCAGCTTGGCCGGCCGATCCAGCGTGATGGTCGCGACGCGGCCCGCGAGCGCCAGCGACACGCCGCCGTCGGTCATGGCTGCGACTCCCCCAGCACGCGGCGCTGGATCAGATCGTCGATCTCCGCCTCGCTGCGGCCGAGCGCGCGCAGCACTTCGCGCGTATGCTCGCCCGCCAGCGGCGCACCGCGCGCCACCGTCGCGGGCGTGCGGCTGAAGCGCACCGGAAAGCCCGGCGTCTTCACCCGCCCCTCGGTCGGATGCTCGTACTCGACGAAGGTGCCGTTGTGGCGGATCTGCGGATCGTCCACCAGATCAGCATAGCCGTAGACCGGGCCGGCCCAGATGTCGTTGCGGGCGAACAGGTCCAGCCATTCGGCCGTGCTGCGCAGCTTCAGCCGCTCGCGCGTGCGGGCGAAAATCTCGTCGCGCCGCGTCCAGGTATCCACCTCGTCGTCCATCGTCGCGAAGGAAGGCTCATCGATCAGCGCACCGAATTTGCGCAGCGGCGGGAACGCCACGATGATATGGCCGTCGCTGGTGGCGAAGGCACCGTACGGCGCGCGGATATAGACATGCGCATGCGGCTCGGCCGAACGCTGCTGCAGCTTGCCGGCGACGGTGAACACCGACAGTTCCTGCATCTGCAGCGTGGTGATCGCGTCCAGCATGTTCACCTCCACCTTCTGCCCCTCGCCGGTGCGCTCGCGGTGCAGCAGCGCCGCCAGCGCGCCTTCGAAGGCGGTATAGGCGGTGACTGCATCGACCAGATATTGTCCGGCGGGCGTCGGCGGCTGGTCGGCGCGGCCGGCCGACAGCATGGCGCCCGACATGCCCTGCAACACCAGGTCCTGGCCGGGCCGGTTCACATACGGCCCCGTCTCCCCATAGCCGGACATGGAAACGTAGACGAGGCGCGGATTGACCGCCACAAGCGACTCGTAGTCGATGCCGAGCCGCTGCGCGACGCCGGGCCGGTAGTTCTGCAGGAACACGTCGGCATCGCGCACGAGTTGCAGCAGGATCGCCTTGCCTTCCGGCGCCTTCAGGTCGATCGCCAGCGACCGCTTGTTGCGGTTCAGCGACAGGAAGGAGACATTGATCCGCCGTCCGCGCGCGCCGCCGGCCGCGACATGGCGCTGCCATTCGCCGTCCACCGGTTCCAGCTTGATCACATCCGCGCCGAGATCGCCGAGACGCTGGGCGGCGAACGGTCCCGCCATCGCGATCGAGCAGTCCAGCACGCGATATCCCGAGAGAATGCCCATCACATCATGATCCAGCCGCCATCGACGTTCAGCGTCTGGCCGGTGATGAAGCCCGCAGCCTCCGACGCGAAGAACAGCATCGCCGCGGCGATGTCGGCCGGCCGGCCGCGCCGCTTGATGGACTGGTGGTCGAGCACGAACCGCACATACCCCTCCGGGTCTGGATGAATCCGCTCGGCATCGGTGGGAAAGGCGCCCGGCGCGATGCAGTTGGCGGTGATGCCGCAGGGGCCGAACTCGCGCGCCCAGGCCCGCGTCAGCGTCACCATCGCGCCCTTGGAGGCGACATAGGGCGCCAGGTTGGCCCAGCCGCCGGACCGCGTGATGCTGGACACGTTGACGATCCGTCCGAAGCCGCGCCGGCGCATCCCTGGCAGCGCCGCCTGCACGCAGGCGACCGCGGCGGTGACATTGATCCGCTGCACCGCTTCCCACTCGGCGAAGTCGTATTGCTCGAACGGCTTGGACGGATAGATCGCGGCATTGTTGATGACCGTGTCGATCGCCCCGTATTGCCCGGCGAGTTCGGCGACACGGCTTCGCACGCGCTCCGGCTTCGACAGGTCCAGACGTTCGATCTGCACCGCGCCCTGCCCGATTGCCGCCGCGCGAGCCGAGAGACTCGCGATCTTCGGCTCATCGATATCGACCGCGATCACGCGTGCGCCCTGCGCGGCGAAGGTGAGCGCGACATCGGCCCCCAGCCCGCCCGCGGCGCCGGTCAGCAGCACCACCCGTCCGGCCAGGTCCGGCACCTTAGCGCTCCGGCCTGCCGCTGACGGGCGGGGCGGGAATGGCATCCCAGCGCCCGGTCAGCGCGGGATAATCGTCCCCCGGCTGCACGGCAATGCCGGCGATCCGCTGCTCCGCCGCCGCGATCGCGGAAGCGCCATCGAGCACCGAGAAGCGCACCGTGTAGTCGCGCGCCTCGCCGTGCTCCAGCCAGGTCAGTTCCCCGCGCTCCTTGGCGAAGGGCTTGCCCATCACGTGATTGCTGGACGGCTCCAACCCCAGCGCGTAGTGGCCGGCGTGGAAGTTCTGCCATTCATAATGGCATGGCAGTTCGCACTTGTCGGTCTCCACCATGAAGCCGAGGCCGAGTGTATCGTTGACCAGCGCGACCGGCACCCTGCCGTCACCATCCGCGCCCATCCAATGTTCCCAGACCTGCTCGTGGAAATTGACGCGCGGTGCCGGCATGTGGCGATAGCCGACGGCTTGCGCGCGATACTGGTCGGCATGCGCCGCCCAGGGCGTGTGCAGGATCGGCGCCAGGTACCGGCTGCCCTCGGCAAGCACCGGATGGCCGACGTTGATGTGGTACAGCATCATATGCGGCGTTCGGTAGAACCCGTGATTCACCACGCGATCATGCAGAGTGATGGAGGAGCCGCCGACGCGCGCCTCGATCCGACGGATCAGGTGCAGGTCCTCCCCGAACACGGTCGCCTGGTGCACCTGGCCTTCGCAGAACAGCACGCACTCGTCGCCGCGCCATTCCTCCCCATAGGCCAGCAGGCGGCCGGGGATCGTGCTGACGCGCCCGTGGATCGAACTGTCCACCGACTTGCGATGCACGTAATGGTAATGCGCCGCGTCGTCGGAATGCATGAACAGGATGTGGTCCAGCCCGCCGGTGCAGAGCAGGCCGGAGAACGACCGCAGCCAGGCCAGCCCGCCCTCGCCTTCGTATTCGTGCAGGCCGGGATGGCGGAAGCCGGTCGGCGAGTGCCAGCCGATCGCGGCGCCCTTGTACTCGCAGTCGGCGATGTCGAAGGCGCGGTCGGCGAGCACGGTGAAGCGCAGCCCCGTGCCGGTGCGGAACTCCAGCATCCGTACGCCCCGCTCCACCCCGTCGCCCAATGTCATCAGCCGCACACCGGCGAACTGTGACAGCGCCCCCGCGTGCATCGCCAGATCACGGCGCGAAAACTGCCGACCGTACAGCGCCACCATGCGACTACACTCCGTTCGCGCGCAGCTTGCCGTCCAGGAACCGCTTGGCCCGCGGCACATCTGATTCGTCGAGATGCTCGATGATGACGGAAATGTTGGGGTGCTTCTCGGACAGGCGACGGAGATAGAGGTCATAGTTCAGGTCGCCGAGGCCCGGCGCCGGCAGCTCGATCGCGCCGACACCGCGGAAGGAATGCGCCTCGGACGCATCGATGTCGGCGTGCTTCTCCGTCGTGTCCGCCGACCGCTTCACGTCCTTGGCATGGGCGATCCGCACCCGGTCCGCCAGTGTGTCGAAGATCTGCTTCAGCACGTGGTCCATCCGGTCGATGTTGTGCGCCTCGAAATAGTTGGTCGGGTCCATCAGCAGGCCCAGCGCGGGGTGGTCGATTTCCGCGAACATCCGCACCGTTTCCTCGACTGAGCCGACCACGTTGTTGACGTAGGTCTCCAGCAGGAACACGGCGCCGTGGTCATAGGCGACCTGCGCCAGTTCCTTGATGACGCGGCGGCACTCCTCGAACCCTTCCTCGGTCTTGTTGCGGGGATGGGCGACCCAGTCGGACTCGGGGCCGAAGGTGCCGGTTTCCGAGATCACGTAGGGGGAGCCGAAATGGCGGGCGTGGCGGATGATCGCCTTCAGGTGATCCAGCCGCCGCCGCCGCTCCGCCGGGTCCGGATGCACGATGTTGGTATAGCCGGAAATGCAGCAGACCGGCAGGTCGTGGTCACGGAACACCTCCCGCACCTGCTTCGCCTTGGCGGCGGTGATCGAGTCCGGGGTCGAAAAGTCGATGTCCTTGAACGCGAGATCGAGCTGCACCGTGTTGAAGCCGAGCGCGCGGATGCGCCGCGCCTGCTCGGCGAGCGTGTACGGGAAATAGCCGGTGAATATGCCGACCTGCATCATTGCCGCGGCCTCCCTGCTCAGCGGATTTCATCGACGGCGACGGCGCGGCGCGTGTCGAGTGAGCGGTATGCGGCCTCGACCAGCGCCATCGTGCGAACATTGTCGGCGATCGTCAGCGCGGGCGGCTCGCCGCATTTCAGCGCCCATTGCAACTGCTCCATCACGCCGGCGAAGGCATGCGGGAACCATCGCGTGTCCCAGTGCGGCTCGACCCAGATGCCATCGGTGTCGCGCACGCTGGCATAGCGCAGGGTGGAGGGTGCGCCCGCGGGATATTCGGGCCAGCCGATGGTGCCCTGCGCCACGCCGCCGGTACCCTCGACCCGCCATTTGATGTAGATGTCGGAGGCAAATCCCTCCTGCCGCGGTCCTGACCAGACATCCTCCAGCGACACCGCCAGCAGGCCCGACGGAAAGCGCAGCGTGGACACGGTGATGCCGTCGCGATGCGCGAACTCGGTGCGCGGGTCACTGCGCGCGGCGGTGAAGACGTCGGCCGGGTCGCCGAACAGGAAGCGCAGCACGTCCAGGTGATGGATGCTCATGTTCAGCAGCGTCAACCGCGGATAGTCGCGCAGGAAGCTCTGCCAGTGCGGGATCGCCCGCATCTCGATGGTGGCGATCACCGGCTGGCCCAGCGCATCCCGGTCCAGCAACTGGCGCAGCACCCGGATCGACTGGTCGTGGCGCATGTTCTGGTTGACCGACACCGCCTTGCCGGAGACCCGCGCCTCCTCCGCCAGGCAGCGCGCCTCGGCGTGGTCCATCGCCAGCGGCTTCTGGGCCAGGATGCCGCGAATATGCGGCTGGCGCAGGGCGTGGCGGATCAGCGCCGGCTGCTGGTCCGGCGGGAAGGCGATGTCGAGGATTTCGACCGCCGGGTCCTCGATCAATGCGGCCGGAGTGGGATGGACGCGCTGAATGCCCCAGCGCGCCGCCACCGCGGCCGCCCGGGCCGGGGTGCGCGAGGCGATCGCGGCAACCGGGAAGCCGGCAGCGTGGTAGGCGGCAAGCTGCACATCGGCCATGATGAAGCCGGCGCCGATGCAGCCGATGCGGAAATCCCGGCATCGGATCGGCGCGTCCGGCGTGAAGCCCAACGCCTTGTCCACGGCTCCTCCCCGTCGGCGTTCCGGCCGACGGAGCCATCATGCCACGTCAAAGCCCTCTGGAAAATGCCTAAAATTGCGCTGCCGTCAGAAAATGATGATTGTTTTTGATGTAAGTTGCGCCAAGATGGCCGGGAAGGACGGGTGGAGGGCGCAATGCGACTGACCATCGCCGATGTCGCACGGGCGGCGGGGGTTTCGCCGGCCACGGTGGACCGCGTCCTGAACGAGCGTGCCGGGGTCCATGCGCGCACCCGCCGCAAGGTGATGACGGCCGCCCAGGGGCTCGGCTATCTCGCCCCCGACCCCGGGGCGTTGCCGGCCCCGCCGCCGCGTCTGGCGTTCATCGTTCCCGGCGGCACCAACACGTTCCTCAACATGCTCAGCACCGCGCTCAGCGGCCTCGCCGAACGTGCCGGCGCGGATGCGCGGATCGAGGTGCACCGGATGGACAGTTTCCATCCCGAGGCGCTCGCCGCCGGCCTGCGGGACCTTGCGCAGCATGTCGAGGGGCTGGCGCTGATCGCGCTGGACCATCCCGCCGTGCGCACCGCGATCCGCGAGGCCGCGTCGCGCGGCGTGCGCGTGGTGACGCTGATCTCCGACATCGCCGACGTGCCGCGCGATGCCTATGTCGGCACCGACAACCACGCGGCGGGCCGGCTTGCCGGGCATCTGCTCGGCCGCTTCCTGCGGCGTCCGGGTCCGGTCGCGCTGTTCGCGGGATCGCTCGGCTATCGCGGCCATGCCGAGCGCGCCAACGGTTTCCGCCGCATCCTCGCGGAGGAGTTTCCGACCCTGCCGGTGGTGGAAACCGCCGAGATGCACGACGATCTGGATGAAAGCTACCGCCTCGCCGCCCGCCTGCTGCGCCAGTCCCCCGACCTCGCCGGCATCTACAACATCGGCGCCGGCAATCGCGGCATCGTCCGCGCGCTGGAGGAGGCGGGGCGCGCCCGCGACGTGGTGTTCATCGCCCACGAACTGACCGAGCACACCCGCCGCTACCTGCTGGCCGGCACGCTGCACGCGGTGATCGACCAGGGGCCGGTGCAGCAGGCGGAACTCGCCGTCGCCACGCTGCTGCGCATCGTGCGGGGCGAACCGCCGCGGAACACGCTGGTGCGCGCCCAGGCCATCTTCCGCGAGAACATGGACTGAACTACGCCATCCCCTCCCGCGCGAACAGATGCGCCGAGCGCGCCCACACATCCTCCGCCACCGCCTGCGCCTCGGCGAACAGTTCCGTCTCGTCCAGATGCGTCAGCCGCCCCTGTTCCACCAGCAGGCGGCCATCGACGAACACGTGCGTCACGTCGCTGCCGTTGGCGTTGTAGACGAGGTTGGCGACCAGGTTCGCGGTACGCAGCGGCTGGCACCAGGCTTTCCGCAGGTCCACCAGGATCACGTCCGCCTTCTTGCCCGCCTCCAGCGACCCGACATCGTGCGCGAGGCCGAGGCAGCAGGCGCCGTCGAACGTCGCCATGCGCAGCACGTCGGCCGCATTGCGGATGCCCACGTCGCGGAACAGCGCGCGCGGGATCACGATGGCCGAGCGCATCACCTTGAACATGTCGTTGGACAGCCAGTCGCTGCCGAGCGACACGCGCATGCCGGAGCGATAGATGCGGTCCATCGGCGGATAGTAGCCGCGCTTGCCGACCAGGAAGGCGGTGTGCGACATGCAGGCGCCCGTCTCCTGCATGATCGCGATGTCCGCGTCATCGACGAACACGCAGTGCGCGCCGATGAAATCCGGCCCCAGCAGGCCGAGATCGTGCAGCAGCGGGATCGAGGTCTTGCCCCAGCTCTGCTGCATGAACTCCGCCTCCCCGGGCACCGAGCAGAGATGCGTGTGGATGCCGACGCCGTGCTTGCGCGCCAGTTCGCCGAGCCGCGCCAGCGTCGGCGGGCGCAGGCGGTCCGGCCCGTCCGGCGCGACCCGGCAGGTGATGCGGCCGTTGGCGCGGCCGTGCCAGTTCTCGAACAGGTCCTGCGCCTCGGCGAGTCCTTCCTCCACCAGCCGCTCGTCCCAGTCCCGTTCGATGCGGCCGAACCCGATCTTGGAGCTGTCCACCTCACGGATTTCCGCCGCCACGATGCCGCGCAGCCCCACCGCCTCGATGATCCGCGCCGATTGCGGCTGATGCCACCAGCACTCGTTGATCGTCGTCGTGCCGGTCTTGAGCATCTCGACGCCGTGCACCATGCCGGGCAGCAGCACGTCCTCGCGGCGGATGACGTTCTCGTGCATGCCGAGCGCGATGCGGAACGGGCCGCCATAGGTCGGCACGTCCTCGGTGATCGCTTTGCTCAGCGCACCGGCGAGATGGGTATGGGTGTTGACGAAGCCGGGCAGGATCGCCTGGCCGCGGGCATCGATCACGCGGTCCGCCGTGGCCGCGTGCTCCGCCAGCGCCGCGGCGGCCCCGACCGCCGCGATGCGGTCGTCCTCGATCAGCACCGCACCGTCGGTGACGACGTCGGCCTGCCCGCCGGCCATCGCGATGAGGTAGCCGCCGTGGATCAATGTCTTCATCGCCCGCATCCCTCCGCTGCGGCGCACCGGCGCCGCGTGTTGAACCGTGCCGCCGGATCGCCCGATGTCAGGCGACCGACCGCTGCGCCGGCAGGCGCGCCTGCAAGGCCCGCACGCCCTGCTGCATGTCGCCGAGGTGCCGCGGCACGCCGCCGAGCAGCATGTGCGGCGGCAGCCCGGCGATGCTGATGGCCGCGATCACTGCGCCGGAGGGTTCGCGCACCGGCATCGCGAGGCTGACGATGCCCTCCACCACGTCGTCGATGCCCAGATCCCAGCCGCGGCTGCGGATCGCGTCCAGCCGGTCGCGCAGCGCCGCGTGCTCGGTCGGCGTGTGCGGCGTCAGCGCGGCGAGCGGGCGCGCCAGCAGGCGGGCCTGACGCGACGGCGGCAGATGCGCCAGCAGCACGCGCGGCGCGGCGCCGCAATGCAGCGGCAGCCGCCCGCCGACCGACCATGCGCGCACCTGCACGGCATGGCCGCCATCGGCGCGGGCGATACACAGCGCCGCCTGATCGTGGACGATGCCGAGGAAGGCGGTCGCGCCGGTGGCCGCGGCGATCGTCGCCAGCACCGGCTGCGCCAACTGGCGCAGATCGTCGCACGGCGTCACGCCGGCGGCGAGTTCCAGCACGCCGACGCCGAGCGAATAGAACCGGTCGGCCGCGTCCTGCTCGATCAGCCGCTCGGCCATCAGCGTGCGCAGCAGCCGCCGCGCGGTGCCGCGGTCCAGCCCCGCCCGGCTGGCGATCTCGCTCAGCGGCAGGGCGCGGTCCGCGGCCGTGAAGGCGCGCAGGATCGCGAAGGCCCGCCGCACCGAGCGGACGGTGCTGTCGTCGTCTTCGGGACTTTCGGTCATTGGCTCCGTTGTCTCCCCGCTTCGTCGGTTCGTGCGCGTACTCCGCCATCCATGAACAGCGCGTGTAGCTGCGCCGGTTGCATCTGCGGCGCCGGCAGGTCGAGCGCCACGCGGCCGCGCACCATGACACAGACGCGGTCCGCCAGCCCCAGCGCCGCACGGACATTCTGCTCCACCAGCAGCACCGGCAGCCGCCAGTCGCCGCGGATGCGCCGGATCGCGGCGAACACGTGCTCCACCGTCGCGGGGGCCAGGTCGCTGCTCGGCTCGTCCAGCAGCAGCAGCTTCGGGCGCAGCAGCAATGCATTCGCGATCGACAGCATCCGGCGCTCCCCGCCGCTCAGCGTGCCGGCCGGCACGCGCCGGCGTTCGGCCAGACGCGGGAACAGCGCGAACACCGCGTCCAGGTCCGGGCCGATCGGGTCGCGGCGGGCGAACGCGCCCATGCGCAGATTGTCGATCACGCTCAACTCGGCGAACACGTTGCGGGTCTGCGGCACGTAGCCCATGCCCAGCACTGCGCGCCGGTGCGCCGGCAGCCGCGTGATATCGGTGCCGTCCAGGCGGATGCCGCCCTCCGTCATCCGGGTGAGGCCCATCGCGGTCTTCAGCAGCGTCGACTTACCGGACCCGTTGGCGCCCAGCACCGCCAGCGTCTCGGCGGCGCCGAGCGCCAGCGTGACGCCGTCCAGCACGCTGATCTTGCCATAGCCCGCGGCGACGCCGACGAAGTCGAGCATCGCCCCGGCGGTCATGCCGGCTCGCCCAGATAGGACCGCATCACGCGATGATCGGCGCGGATCTCCGCGGGCGTACCGCTGGCAATGACCTCTCCGGCATCGAGCACGACGACACGGTCGCACAGATCGGCGACCATTTCCATGTTGTGCTCCACCAGCACGACGATCCGTCCCTCCGCGCGCACGGCGCGCAGCAGGTCGATCTGGCGCGCGATCAGCGCCGGGTTGACGCCGGCCGCCGGCTCGTCCAGCAGCAGCGCGCGCGGGGCGCCCATCAGCAGCATCCCCATGGACAGCAGCTTCTGCTGCCCGCCCGACAGGGCGTCGGCATAGTCGTCGGCCTGATGCGCGAGCCCGATGCGATGCAGCATCGCCATCGCGGCGGCGTGCAGCGCCCGTTCGTGGCGCCGCACCTGACGCGGCCGGAACAGCAGATGCCACAGCGACTCGCCGGGCGGCGGCGGCGCGCCCACCAGCATGTTCTGCAACACCGTCAGCCGGCGCGCCAGCCGTGGCACCTGGAAGGTGCGCCCGATGCCGTGCTGCGCCGCGACATGCGGCAGGCCGGGCGGGATGGTGCGGCCGTCCAGCGTGACATTGCCGTTATCCGGCCGTTGCAGCCCGGCCAGCACATTCAGCAGCGTCGATTTGCCCGATCCGTTCGGCCCCACCAGCCCGAGAATGCGCCCCGGCTCCGCCGCGATCGACACGCCGCGCAGCGCGTGCAGTTCGCCGTAGCTCAGCGCGATGTCAGCGGCGATCAGCATCGCTGCGCGCCTTGGCCTCGCGGAGCAGCCCGTCGGGGCGGAACAGGAACACCAGCACCAGCACCAGCCCGAACGTGCCGAGCCGCAGATTGGCGGTGAGTTCGAACGGCAGATGGCTCCATTGCGCGACGAACCGGGTCGAGACGGCGGTGAGTTCGACCACGGCGGTGCCCAGCACGACGCCGGGCAGACTCGCCGGCCCGCCGAGCACCACCGCCGTCCAGATCAGGAAGGTTTCGCCGACGGTGAACGCGCCGGGGGACAGATAGCCGACGACATGGGCATAGAGCACGCCCGCGAGGCCCGCGAGCGTCCAGGACACCACCGTCACCAGCCGGTGCAGCGCGAACGGGTTGCGCCCCAGCGTCGCGCCCAGCGTCTCGTCCTCGCGCAGCACGCGCAGGATGCGGCCGAGCGGGCTGCGGCCGATGCGGCGCGCCAGCAACGCCGCCGCGCCCAGCAGCGCCAGCGCGAGCAGCATCGCGAGGCTGCGGTCGGCGATGCGATAGACCGTCGTTCCTTCCACTCCGCCGGCGATCGCCGGCACGTTCAGCATGGTCAGGCGGAAAATCTCCCCCGCCCCCAGCGTCACCAGCGCCCAGTAATCCTGCGCGAGCCGTCCGGCCGGCTGGATCACCAGCAGGCCGAGCAGCGGCGTCAGCAGCGCGCCGATCGCGATGCCCGCTGCGATCGGCAGCCCGTGCGCGGCGGCGAAGCCGGCGCCGTACGCGCCGACGGCGAACGGCATCACCTGGCCGAAATTCACCAGGCCGGTCAGGCCGAATTGCAGATGCAGGCTGATCCCCAGCACCGACCAGATGGCGATCATGGTGACGGCGAAGATGGCGAAATCGATCATCGCCGCCTAGCGCGCCTGTGCCGTCGCGCCACGCCGGCGCAGCAGCAGGATCAGCACCATCGTGCCGACCGCGATGAAGTCGCGGAACTGCGTCGGCACCGACCAGGGCTGGCCAGTCAGCAACGATCCCAGATCGACCGAGATCAGCAGGTTCTGCGCCAGCGACAGCGCCAGCGCCCCAAGGGCCGCGCCGAACACGCGGTCCAGCCCGCCGATGGTCACGGCGGAAAACACCGGCAGCAGCATGATCAGGTCCATGTTCGGCTGCAACCGTGTCTGCATCGCGAACAGCGTGCCGCCCAGCCCGGCATAGCTGCCGCCGACGAACCACATCAGCGCGATCATGCGCTCCGCCGGAATGCCGCGCGTGCGTGCCAGATCGGGGTTGCCCGCCAGCGCGCGCAGCGCCGTGCCCGCCTTGGTGCGGTACAGCAGCAGATGCAGCGCCCCGATCGCCAGCAGCGTCGCCGCCGCCACCGTCACGTCCTGCATCGTGAAGTACGCGCCGGCAAAGCTCAGCGGCGCCGGCTGCAACGGAAACACGCGCGCCCCGCCGCCGAACACCGACGCGACCGCGGCGCGCAGGAACAGCGCGACACCCCAGGATACGATCATCTTGCCATCCGGGGAGATGCCACGCAGCCGCGCGAACACCAGCCGGTCGGTCGCGACCGCGATCCCGCCCGTCGCGACGGCGCCGAGGATCACCGAGGCAACCACCGGCCAGCCGAGCAGGGCGAAGAACGTGTAGCTGAGATAGGCGCCGACGACGGCGAACTGCACATGGGCGAAATTGGCAAAGCGCAGCACGGAGTACGACAGCGCGATGCCGATCGCGATGATCGCAATCTCCGCCGCATAGACCAGGGAATCGACCAGGATCTGCGTCATCGCATCCGTCTGCCGCCGGCGCCGCCGCCCGCGCACGCGGCCCGGCGGCGGCTCCGGCCGGCGCTATTTCGGGGCGGCGATCGGTTCCAGCTTGCCGTCCCTGAATGCGAAATAGTCCATCGGCGGGTTGATGCGTTGGCCACGATCGTCCCATTCGATCCGCCCGGTGGCGCCGTCGTAATCCTTGGCAACCAGCGGCAGCGCCGCCTTGATCGCGGCGGCATCGGTGCCGCCCTTCTGCATGGCGCGGCCGAGCAGCATCATCGCGTCGTAGCCATAGAAATAGTGCGGTCGCGGCTCGCCCTTGAACTGCTGGGCGTAAATCGCCTTGATCCGCTGTCCGGTGGACGAGTCCAGGCCGCCATTGTCCAGCCCGGACATGTGCCCGTTCAGCCAGGCGGGGTCCTCCACCGCGAAGATCGACGGATAGGCGACATACCACGGCGCGGTGATGCCAAGCTCGCGCGCCGCCTTGAAGACGGTGCGGGTATCGTCGCCATAGCCGGCGCTGATGATCGCGTCCGGCTTCGCCCGCTGCAACGGCTGCAGATCGGGCCGGTAGTCGGGCTGCCCCTCGGTATAGGCGATCTTGCGCACCACCGTGCCGCCGGCCGCGGTGAACGCGGCGGCGGCGGCGTCCATCAGCCCGGTGCCGAAGGTGTTGTTCGGCACGATGAACGCGGCCGACTTCACCCCCATCTTCGCGGCATAGGCCCCCACCTGGGCGCCGACGATGTCGTCCAGCGGCAGCGTGCTGTACAGCGTGCCCGGATAGCCGCCGAGTTTCGCCGAACTGGCGGAGGTGTTCAGGATGACCTTGCCCTTCGGCCGCGCCAGCTCGGCGATCGGCAGCGTCACGCTGCTGCCGCCGAACACGATCGCCGCCTCCACCTTGTTCACGTCGAACAGCTTGGTCGCCGCCTCGATGCCGGCCTGCGGGCGGTATTCGGAATCCTCGGTGATCAGCACGATCTTGCGGCCCTGCACGCCGCCCGCGGCATTCAGCTCGTCCGCGGCGAGCTGCACGCCGCGCACCATGTCGACGCTGGACGGCACGTCGCTGCCCGTCAGGTTGGCGATCACGCCGACCGGCACCGTCGGCTCCGCCGCCCGCGCCGGCAGCGCCGCGGCGGTCAGCATAAGCATGCTCAAGACGATGCGTCGCGTTGGGCACGTCCTCATGGGATGCATCTCCGCGCTGGGGCGACATGGCCGGACCCCGCAGACGGGAGCGTACCGGAACGGGCGGCGCTGCCTGCGCCCCCTGCCGTCCCGTTGCCCCGCGAACGCCGATCCAGGAACGCCCCGCATTGTTCGGGAGCGCGGCGATGGTGTCAACGCGCAAAACGCGTTGCGAATTCCGAAACCGCTGGCGGCTTCGGACGCTTGACAGCCGGCGCCCGTCCGCCCTTGCTGCGCCGGCAGCATTCGGGGGACCGCGGATCATGACCGGACGGGCTCTGTCCTTCACCTTTCTCGACAGCGGCGTGCGCGGCCTCGTGCAGGTGCACGACGACGCGGCGCCGCGCACCTGCGCGACCATCTGGGACGCCCTGGCGAAGCCGGTGCGCATCACCGCGATGCACGCCATGTTCGCCGGGCCTGAGATCATGCTCGGCCTGCCGCCCGAGG
>JAKAZX010000017.1 GCA_021826485.1 Pseudomonadota bacterium
GCGCAGCCGTGGAGCATGCCGCCAGGAAGGCTGGCCATGACGTGGAAGTGCCGTTCGTGCCGGGTCGCACGGATGCCACGCAGGCGCAGACCGATGTCGACTCGATCGCCGTGCTCGAACCGGTCGCTGACGGGTTCCGCAACTACCTGAAGGCGGGCCTCACGGTGTCGGCGGAGGAGCTCCTGGTAGATCGTGCCCAGCTCATGACGCTCACGGCCCCGGAATTGGCGGTCCTTGTCGGCGGCATGCGCGCGCTGAACGCGAATTGCGGGCAGTCGCCGCACGGCGTCCTCACGAAGCGTCCGGGAACGCTGACCAACGATTTCTTCCTGAATCTTCTCGACATGGGGACCGCATGGCGGGCGACTTCGGAAACCGAAGAAGTGTTCGAGGGTCGTGATCGCACGAGCGGCGAACTGAAATGGACCGGCACGCGGGTCGATCTGGCTTTCGGCTCCAATTCCCAGCTTCGCGCCGTTGCCGAAGTCTATGCCTGCGACGATGCGAACGAGAAATTCGTGCGTGATTTCGTCGCGGCATGGAACAAGGTGATGAACCTGGATCGCTTTGACGTCGCTTAGGTCGATGGTCGAACGCCCGGTGGCAGCGCGCGAATCGCGGCCGCCGGGCTGCAACAAGGCGATGGGCCGCACGAAAGCCCGTAGCCATCGGCGCGGCTGGAACGGGAGTCCCACGGACTTCCGTTTTCCGTTTCCGCACGATCGTCGCAAGCGCCTTGTGATCCGCACGGTGGCACGCAAGTGCCATTGCGCTCCCGGAGGCAACGACAGGTCGGCGCCGATCGGGCGCGAACGCAAGGCCGATCAGAAGGCGGGGACGCAGCAGCGTGGACACCGTGTCGCCGAGTCCGCATGACGCAAAGGGCCTGAGCGAGGCCGAGGCGCTGCGCCGCCTGAAGCGATTCGGTCCGAACCGGATTGCCGAACAGCGGCGGCATCCGCTGCGCGCGCTGATGGACAAGTTCTGGGGGCCGATCCCCTGGATGCTGGAGGCGACGATCGTGCTCCAGATCCTACTTGGAAAAGCCGGCGAGGCCGCGGTGATCGCTGCATTGCTCGGCGTCAATGCGCTGATCAGCTTCGCGGAGGAGGGGCGTGCCAACAAGGCGCTTGACCTTCTGCGTGGCCGGCTGACCGCGAATGCGCGGGTGTTGCGCGACGGCGCGTGGCGAACGGTCGGGTCGGCCGAACTGGTTCCGGGCGATGTCGTCCATCTGCGCATGGGCGATCTTGCCCCTGCCGATGTCACGATCACCGAGGGGAATCTGCTGATCGACCAGTCGGCGCTGACGGGGGAGTCCGTGCCGGTCGAGGCCGGCAGCGGGGCCACGGCCTATGCCGCATCGGCCATCCGCCGCGGCGAGGCGACCGGGCAGGTGACGGCGACCGGCCCCGGCACCTATTTCGGCAGGACGGCCGAACTGGTGCGGACCGCCCGATCGACGAGCCATCTCCAGGTGACGATTTTCAAGATCGTCCGCATCCTCATCGGTGTCGATGCGGTGCTGGTCGCCGCGCTGCTGGGGTACGCGGCCTGGGCCGACCTGCCGCTGCGGGACGTGCTGCCGTTTGCCCTCATCCTCCTGGTGGCCTCGGTCCCCGTTGCCCTGCCCGCCACGTTCACGCTGGCCACGGCCCTGGGGGCGGCGGAACTGGCGCGCTCGGGCGTTCTCCTGACGCGCCTTTCGGCGATCGAGGAGGCCGCGGGAATGGACGTGCTGTGCACCGACAAGACCGGCACGTTGACCGAAAATCGCATGACGCTGGCGGCGGTGGAGCGCCTTGCCGCTGTCTCGGATGATGATCTGCTGCGTCTCGCGGCGCTGGCCTGCGATCCGGCAACGCAGGACCCGATCGACCTTGCGATCATCGGCGCGGCAACCGCACGGCGTCTCCTGGCCGAGCCGCCACGGCGGCTCCAGTTCGTTCCCTTCGATCCGGCCAATCGCTACTCCCTCGGCCGCTACGCGCGTTCCTCGGGCGAGCTGTGGGTGGTCAAAGGCGCGCCGCAATCCGTGTGCGGCCTGGTCGCCGCGGCCCCCGATCTGTCCGCGCCGATCGCCCGCCTGGCGGCCAGCGGCAACCGCGTCCTTGCCGTCGCGTCGGGCGGCAGTCGCGAGAGCCTGCGACTCGAGGGCTTGATCGCGCTTGAGGACCCGCCGCGCCCGGATTCGAACGCGCTGGTGAATGGCCTCAAGGAACTCGGAATCCGGGTGATCATGGCCACCGGCGACAACGCGGGGACTGCTTGTGCTATCGCGCGGCGGGTGGGTATCGAAGGGCCGGTTGCCGGGGCAGATGCGCTCGACCATGCCAATGGACCGCGGGTACTCGAATATGGCGTCTTTGCCAGGGTGTTCCCCGAACACAAGATTCGGCTGATCCGGCTGCTGCAGGCCGGCGGCCATGTCGTGGGGATGACCGGGGACGGGGTGAACGACGCGCCGGCGCTGAAACAGGCCGATGTCGGGATTGCCGTCGCCAGCGCGACCGACGTCGCCCGCGCGGCAGCCGGCATCGTCCTGACCGCGCCGGGCCTTGTGGATGCGCTGACCGCGGTGAAGGCCAGCCGCCGAATTTACCAGCGCATGCTGACCTACACGATCAACAAGATCATGAAGACGCTGGAGATCGCCGTTTTCCTCACGCTCGGCGTCATCCTCACCCATGCCTACGTGATCACGCCGCTGCTGATCGTACTCCTGCTGTTCACCAACGACTTCGTGACGATGTCGATCGCCACCGACCATGTCGGCCATTCCAGGCGTCCGGACCGCTGGAACGTGCGCAGCCTGATGCTCAGCGGCGGCGTTCTGGCGGCCCTGGTGCTGATCCTTTCGTTCGCCGTGTTCTTCGTCGGCCGCGATCTGTTCGGCCTCCGGCTTCCGCAGTTGCAGACGCTGGTGTTCGTGATGCTTGTGGCCACCGGCCAGGGCAACATCTATCTGGTGCGCGAGCGGGGTTATTTCTGGCGATCGCGGCCGAGCAAATGGCTCATGCTCAGTTCGATAGCGGACCTCGTCATCGTATCCATCATGGCGACGGCGGGAATTCTGATGGAACCGGTGGGATTTCGCCTGATCGTCTTGTTGCTGGGGACCGTTGCCGTCTATCTGGTGGTGCTCGACCAGATCAAGGTCAGGATTTTCAATGGTCTGACGCTTCACTGAGACCGGCTCGACGGCCGGGCGAGACCCGGTCTGATCGCGCCGGCGCGGTTCGCGGTTGCCGGTCGTCGCGGAATTGACTAGCAAGATCAAGCCGTCGGCGAACGGCGAACGTAGGGAGGAAACGAGATGGCCGAGAGCTTCACGCCGCCCATCCGCCTGACGCGCCGCCATCTGCTCGGGGCGTCGCTGACCGGCATCGTCCTGTCCCGCCCGGCGATCCCGCGGGCGCAGGAGTCGCCGATCCGCATCGGCTTCCCGGTGCCGTTGACCGGACCGTATGCGACCGAAGCGCAGGATCAGGTGCGCTGCGCGCAGCTTGCGGTCGATGAATTCAATGCATCCGGCGGCCTGAACGGGCGCCGGGCCGAGCTGCTGGCCCGCGACGACAAGCTCAATCCCGGCGAGGCGGCGACGCGCACGCTGGAACTGATCGAGAAGGACAAGGTCGACTTCATCGTCGGCAGCCTGTCCG
Source organism: Pseudomonadota bacterium (assembly GCA_021826485.1). Taxonomy (GTDB): domain Bacteria; phylum Pseudomonadota; class Alphaproteobacteria; order Acetobacterales; family Acetobacteraceae; genus JAFKFJ01. The sequence continues at coordinate 3,663 of JAKAZX010000017.1, forward strand.
CGTCGGTGCAGCTTGCCGTCAACAACGTCGCCCGGCAGCGCAACGTGATCTACAATTCGATCAGCCAGTCCGACCAGATCGACGCGCTGCCGGACTGGAGCCGCACCACGTTCCACGAGGCGATGACGCCGCACATGACGGCCGGCGCGGTCGGCCGCTATGCGTTCGGCAAGTACGGCAAGCGCGTCGTGTTCCTGTCGGCGGACTATGCCTATGGCGCGGAAATGGTCGCCGGCTTCAAGGCGGCCGGCGCGCCGCTCGGCATCGAGGTGCTGGCGGAACTCAAGCATCCGCTCGGGACGACCGACTTTTCCACCCTGATGCCGCGGATCGCGGCGCTGAAGCCTGACATCCTTTGCCTGTGCAATTTCGGGCGCGACCAGCAGATCGCGGTGAAGCAGGCGACCGATTTCGGGCTGAAGCGGACGACCCGGATCGTGATTCCCGTGATCCTCTACACCGCCCGCCTCGCCGCCGGGCCGCAGGCCTACGAGGGTGTGGTCGGCGGCACCTCCTATTACTGGGGGATCGAGAGCAGCGTGCCGTCGGCGAAGGCCTTCAATGACCGCTATCGGCATGCCTATGACGGAAAGGTGCCGTCGGATTACGGGGCGCTCGGCTATGCCGGCGTGCGCGCCGTGCTGGCCGGCGCGGCCCGCGCCGGCACCACGGCTACTGACAAGGTGGTCGCGGCGCTGGAGGGGATGAAGTACGACTTCTACAAGGGGGCGGAGACCTACCGTGCCTGCGACCATCAGGCGGTGCAGTCCCTGTTCATCGTCGAGAGCAAGTCGAAGGACATGAGTGGGCCGGCCGACGTGTTCAGTGTCCTGGCGACCGATCCGGCGAACGAGGCGTCACTGCTCAGTTGCAGCGCCGAGGGGCACGCTTCCTGACCGCGGCCGGCAGTCCGTGAGCGGAGTGTCGCCCGACCTGCTGGCCCTCCAGGTATTCGCCGGCCTCGCGCTCGGTGCCGTGTACGTGCTGCTGGCCACCGGCATGTCGCTGATCTTCGGCATGCTGACCGTGGTGAACTTCGCGCATGGCGCCTTCTACATGCTCGGCGCCTATCTCGGCCTGCTGGCGCTGGATGCGACCGGCAATTTCTGGGCGGCGCTGGTGCTTGCGCCGCTGGGGGCCGCGGCGATCGGCATGGTGGCGGAGCGGACGCTGATCCGGCGTCTGTATGGCCGCGGCATCGACTATCCGCTGCTGCTCACCTTCGGTCTCGCGTACATCCTGGTGGAGCTGGTGCGGATCGCGTTCGGCACGCAGGGCCTGCCGTTCGACACGCCGGATGCGCTGGCGGGCGCAGTCGATATCGGCGTCGGCTATTTCCCGCTCTATCGGCTGTTCGTGATCGCGGTCACCATCCTCGTGCTCGGCGCCCTGTGGCTGTTCCTGGAGCGGACGCCGTACGGCCTGATCATCCGCGCCGGTGCGCGGGATCCGGAGATCGTACGCGTGCTCGGCATCGATGTCGCGCGCGTCTGGCTGGTGGTGTTCGGCCTCGGCACCGGGATCGCCGGCCTCGCCGGGCTGCTTGCAGCGCCCTTGCAGGGGGCGAGCCCGGAGATGGGCAATTCGATCCTCGCAGAGGCTTTCGTCGTCACCGTCGTCGGCGGCATGGGGTCGCTGCTCGGTGCGGTCGCGGCGGGGCTGCTGGTGGGGCTGGTGGTCAGCATGACGGCGCTGGTCGCGCCCGAGATGGAGCAGGTCGCGATCTTCGCCCTGATGGCGCTGGTGCTGCTGGTGCGGCCGCAGGGCTTCTTCGGCCGCGCCGGATTGATGAGCTGATGCGCCGCGACGCCTGGATCGCCCGCCTCACGCCGCACCGCGCGGCGCTCGCTTCGCTGTTCCTGCTGGTCTTTCCACTGTTCATGCCGTTCAAGGCGATCGCCGTGAACATCCTGATCCAGGGGCTGTTCGCGCTCGGCTTCAACCTGCTGTACGGCTATCTGGGCCTGCTGTCCTTCGGGCATGCGGCGCTGCTGGGCGGCGGCGCCTATGCCTGCGGGATCGTCATCGTGCGGTTCGGCATGCCGTGGTGGATCGGCATCGCGTCAGGCACCCTCGCGGGGATGCTGGTCGCGGCGGCCATCGGCGCGCTCGCGATCCGCACGCGGGGCATCTACTTCGCGATGGTGACGCTGGCGCTGGCGCAGTGCCTGTATTTCGTCGCCTACCAGGCGGTGGACTGGACCGGCGGGGAGAACGGGCTGCGCGGCGTCAATGTCGCCGGCATCTCGCTGCTCGGCGTCCATCTCGACATCGTCCGGCCGCTGGTGCGCTACTATTTCGTCGCCGCCTTCGTGATCGCCGCGCTGTTCGTGCTGTCGCGCATCCTCGCCTCGCCCTTCGGTGCCGCGATGGAGGCGATCCGGGAGAACGAGACGCGGGCGCGCGCCTGCGGCTACGACATTGCCGCGTCGCGCTGGCTTGCCTTCGTGCTGTCCGGCGGGTTCTGCGGCCTCGCCGGCGCGTTGCAGGCGATCCATCTCGGCATCGTGCCGGTGGAGACGCTCTACTACACCACCTCGGGGCTGGCGGTGATGATGACGCTGCTCGGCGGCATGGGCACGTTCTTCGGCCCGTTCATCGGGGCCGGCGTGTTCCTGCTGCTCGAGGAAGTGGTGTCGCTGTGGACCGTGCACTGGCAATTGCTGGTCGGCGCGGTGTTCGTCGCCTGCGTGCTGTTCTTTCCGCGCGGCCTGTGGGGCACGCTGCTGGCCGGGCACGCGCGGTGAACGCCGATCTGATCCTGCAGACGGAGAATCTCGGCAAGCGCTTCGGGCGCTTCGTCGCGCTGCGCGGGGTTTCCGCCGGCTTCCGGGCGGGCAACCTCACCGCCATCATCGGCCCCAACGGCGCCGGCAAGAGCACCTATTTCAATCTGATTTCCGGCGCCATCGCGCCGAGCGGCGGGCGCATCCTGTTCGAGGGGGCGGATATCACCGGCACCCCGCAGCATCGCTTCGCGCAGCTCGGCATCGCGAAATCCTACCAGATCACCAGCGTCTTCCCGCAGCTTTCGGTGCTGGAGAACGTGCGCGTGGCGCTGCAGGCGCTGGTTTCGCGCTACGATGTCTGGCGGCCGCGGGCGCGGCTGAAGGCGCTGCGCGACGAAGCGGGCGAACTGCTGCACATGGTCGGGCTGTGGCCCCGCCACGACCGGCCGGCGGCGCTGCTCGCGCATGGGGAGCAGCGATCGCTGGAAATCGCAGTGGCGCTGGCGAGCCATCCGCGGCTGCTGCTGCTCGATGAACCGACCGCCGGCATGTCGCCCGAGGAGACGCGGGACATGATGGGCCTGATCGTGCGGCTGGCGCAGCAGCGCACCGTGATCCTGGTGGAGCACAAGATGAAGCTGGTGATGGGCATCTGCGACCGTCTGCTGGTGCTGCATCACGGCGAGTTGCTGGCGGAAGGAACGCCGGACGACATCCGCCGCAACGACGACGTGCGCCGCGTCTATCTCGGCCAGCGGGAGCATTGACCGTGCTGCTGGTCGAGGGTCTGCACGCCTGGTACGGGCCGATCGACATCCTGCAGGGCGTCGATCTCGAAGTGCGGCGCGGCGAGATCGTGTGCCTGGTCGGCCGCAACGGCGCGGGCAAGACGACCACGCTACGCAGCATCATGGGGTTGGTACCGCGCACCGCCGGGCGCGTCAGCGTCGCGGGGCAGGCGCTGCTGGGGCAGCCGGCCCACCGCCGCCTCGCCGCCGGCGTCGGCTTCGTGCCAGAGGAGCGGCGGATCGTCCCCGGCCTCACCGTGCGCGACAATCTGCGCCTCGGCCTGCTGGCCTCGCCGCTCCGCCGGCGGGAGGCGGACCGCATCCGCGAGATGGCGGCGATCTTCCCACGCCTCGCCGAACGCTTCGACCAGATCGCGGTGACGATGTCGGGCGGCGAACAGCAGATGCTGGCGATCGCCCGCGCCATGATCGCCGACCCAAGGCTGATCCTGCTGGACGAGCCGTCGGAGGGGATCATGCCGGTGCTGGTGGACGAGATGCTGGCGCTGTTCGTGCGCATGAAGCGCGCCGGTACGACCATCCTGCTGGTCGAGCAGAATGTCGAGCTGGCGCTGGGGATCGCCGATCGCGCCTATGTCATGGACCAGGGCATGATCGTACACCACGCCGGTGCCGCCGAACTGCTGGCGGACACCGCGATCCAGGAACGCTACTGCGCCGTGTGAGATCAGTCGTAGCGGATCGCCACGGTGCGGCCGCTGCGCAGCGCTTCCCAGGCGGCGTTGGCGATCACCAGCGCCTTGCGCCCGTCCTCGAACCCGACGCCGGGCGCGGTCTTGTTCGCCACGCAGTCGATGAACTCGTTCAGCTCGTCCAGATAGGCCTGGGAATAGCGCTGGATGAAGAAGTGCAGCAGCGGCTCCTGCGCGTCGGTGGTGTGCGCGGTCCAGCGGCGCAGGCTGCTGGCGCGCCAGTTCTCCGACTGCACCATGCCCTTGGCGCCGAACGCTTCCACCCGCTGATCATAGCCATAGACGGCGAGCCGCGAGTTGTTGATGTGGACAAGTGCGCCAGACGGGGCCTTCAGCGTCACCATCGCGGTATCCACGTCGTTGATCGCCGCCAGCGCCGGTTCGATCATCACGCTGCCGCTGGCCGAGACCTCGACGGGGTCCTCATTGAGGATGAACCGCGCCAGGTCGAAGTCGTGGATCGTCATGTCGCGGAAGATGCCGCCGGACACTTTCATGTATTCCATTGGCGCGATGCCGGGGTCGCGGCTGGTGATCAGCAGAAGCTGCAACTGCCCGATCTCGCCCGCCGCCACCGCATCGCGCACCGCGCGGTGGCTCGCGTCATAGCGGCGGTTGAAGCCGAGCTGGACGGCGACGCCGGTATTGGCGATGTCGCGCCGGCACTGCTCGACGCGCGCGATATCCAGGTCGATCGGCTTTTCGCACAGGATCGCCTTGCCCGCCTTGGCGGCCGCCGTGATCAGATCGACATGGGTATCGGTGGAGGAGGCGATCAGCACCGCATCCACCGCCGGATCGGCCAGCGCCGCGGCGACGCTGCCGGCGACCTGCGCGCCGTGCTGCGCCGCCACTTTCTGCGCGGCGGGCGCGTGCACGTCATAGACGCACTTCAGGGCGGCCCGCTTGCTGGCGGCGATATTGGCGGCGTGCATGGCGCCGATGCGCCCCGCGCCGAACAGTGCGAACCCGACCATCGCTGTCCTCCCGAACCTGCTTTGCGCCCATACTGCCGCGCGGTAGACTGCGCGCCAAGACCGGGGAGGACACGGAATGACGGGGACGATCAGGCTCGGCGTGGCACCCATCGCCTGGAGCAACAGCGACCTGCCCGAACTCGGCGGCGACACGTCACTGGAAACCTGCCTCACCGAAAGCCGCGCGGCGGGCTATTCCGGCACCGAGACCGGGGTGAAATTCCCGATGGACGCCGCGACCCTCGGCCCGATTCTGCGCCGGCACGACCTGGCGCTGGTGTCCGGCTGGTTCTCGGGCCGGCTGCTGGAACTGTCGGTGGAGGAGGAGCAGCGCCGCATCGAGGATCAGCTCGCGACGTTCGCAGCCCTTGGGGCGCCCGTGCTGGTCTATGCCGAGACCACCGGCAGCGTGCAGGCGCGGCAGGATACCCCGGTCAGCCGCCGGCGCCGGCTGAGTGCCGAGGAATTCAAGGTGCTGGGCGACAAGATGACCCGGCTGGCGCGGCACATGCAGGCGCGCGGGGTGCGGCTCGCCTACCACCATCACATGGCGACCGTGGTCGAGACGGATGCCGAGATCGACTCCCTGATGGCCGCGACGGGAGAGGAAGTGGGGCTGCTCGTCGATTCCGGGCACGCCTGCTATGCCGGCGGCGACTGGCTGGCGATCACGGAGCGGCATGCGAAGCGGGTCGTGCACGTGCATTGCAAGGACATCCGCCCGGCCGTGATGCAGCAGGCGCGGGCGCAGGACATGAGCTTCCTGAACGCCATCCTGGCCGGCGTGTTCACGGTGCCCGGCGACGGCTTCATCGACTACGACGCCTTCGCGCGCACGCTGGCGCGGATCGGCTATTCCGGCTGGGTGGTGGTGGAGGCGGAGCAGGACCCGGCGAAGGCTCCACCCTTTGAATACGCGCTGAAGGGCCGGCGGCATCTGGCCGATGCGTTCACGCGCGCCGGCTACAGCATCGCGCAATGAGGGAGGCAGGAATGCAGGGGCGGATCGCCGTCATCACCGGCGGCACGCAAGGGCTCGGGGAGGCGGTGGCGCGGCTGTTCGCTTCGCGCGGCGCGGCCGGCCTGGTCATCTGTGGCCGCGATGCGGGCCGGGGCGAGAAGGTCGCGGCCGAACTCACTGCCTCCGGCTGCCGGACGGTGTTCGTGCAGGCCGATCTTGCCCGCGTCGAGGATTGCCGGCGGGTGATCCGGCGCGCTGATGAGGAATTCGGCACGCTGCACGCGCTGGTGAACGCGGCCGCGCTGACGGATCGGGGGACCATCCTCGACACCTCGCCCGAACTGTTCGACCGGATGTTCGCAGTCAACGTGCGGGCGCCGTTCTTCCTGATCCAGGATGCGGCGAAGCTGATGCGCCGCCAGCGCGTCGCCGGCAGCATCGTCAATATCCAGAGCATATCCGCGCATGGCGGACAGAGCTTCATCACCGCCTACTGCGCATCCAAGGGCGCACTCGCGATCCTGACCAAGAATGCCGCCTTCTCGCTGATGCCGGATCATATCCGCGTCAACGGGCTGAATATCGGCTGGATGGACAGTCCGGGCGAACACCGGATTCAGGCCGCCTTCCACGGCGCCAAGCCGGACTGGCTGGCGGAGGCGGAGGCGAAACAGCCGTTCGGCCGGCTGGTGAAGCCGGACGAGGTCGCCCGTACCGTGGCCTTCCTGGCCAGCGACGAAAGCGGCCTGATGACCGGGTCGGTGATCGACTTCGATCAGCAGGTGATCGGGGCGGGCGACGCCCCGTCCCACCCGCTGCGCCGCCTTCCCGACCCGCCCTGAGGGGCGGGTCGGCAGGCAGCGTCGGCTCTAGTAGCGGCGGTAGGTGCCGTCGAGAATGGCCGGAATGTCGGCCCGGCTGATGCCGAGATCGAACAGCTCACGGTCGGTGTAGGACAGCAGCTCCCGCGCAATGCGGGCGCGCTCCCGCCGCCGTTCGCGCCAGGCCAGCAGCCGGGCCTTCAGGCTCGCCGGCCGGTCGGGGGCCACCAACTGGGCGGCCGAGTCCAGAACGTGTGAGGTCATGAGACCCTCCTTGTCCGCAGTCCAAGTTTGCTGCGCCGCAGCATATCGGGCAGCCTCCCTGCCGTTCAATGGCGTCGTTATACGTTTTATGGACCTGTGGCCCGCGCGCCACGCGGGAGCTGGCGGCGCCCCGCTCGCCCCGATCCCGGCGCGGCCCGGACGGGCGGACAAGCAAACGGGCGGGGATCGCTCCCCGCCCGTCCAAGGTATCAGTCGCTTTTCTCGCTCCCGCCGCCGTTCGGCGGCGGGTTAGGCGTCAGCCGGCCGGCCGCTCAGCCGCCCAGGCAGTGATCGACGTTCTTCGGCGTGCAGACGTCCAGGCCCGTATAGGTCGGGTCCGTCGGGGGCGCCTTGCCGTCCTTGATCGCCTTGAGGAAATACATGGCCTTGTAGCCCATCTCGAACGGCCGCTGCCCGACATTGCCGGACGCAAGGCCCATCTTCAGCTCCTCGATCTGCATCGGCAGGGTATCGGCAACCGCGACGACCAGCGAGTGGTCGGCGATCTTGCTCTTGTACTTGCTGGCCACGTTCTTGTACGCCTGCTCGACGAACTCGGGGAACCCGCCGGTCGGCACGAAGGCATCGAGCTTCGGATACTTGCCCAGGATGTCTTCCATCTGCTGCACGGCGACGGTGAAGTCGTCGTTGGTGTACAGCGGGCAGCCGTCCACTTCCTTCCAGCCGTTCTGGCCGGTCAGCTTGATGCCGGGGGCCTCGCTGCTCGCCTTGCCGGCCAGCGTATCGCGGATGCCTTGCATGCGTTCGTTGTGGTTCGCCGCGGCGGCGCCGCCGGACTGGATGCAGATGGTGCCGCCCTTCGGCTTCTCCGCCATCACGATCTTGGCCAGGTTGACGCCGATCTCGTAGTTGTGGGTGCCGACGAAGGCGAGCCGAACGCCCTTGTCCTGCGGCAGCACGTCGGCGTCGAACGTCAGCACCGGGATGCCGACCTTCTTGGCCTCGGCCAACTCCTTGCCCATCGCCGCGGCGTTCGCCGGCGATACCACGATGCCGTCGACGCGCTTGGCGATCAGGTCGGCGACGACCTGCACTTCCTCCTCGCCGCCGCCATGCTCGTCGGGGCCGATATACAGGCACTGGATCGCGCCCTTCATCTCCGCCTCGGCCTTCTTGCAGCCGTCGCGGGCCTGGTCGAAGAACGGGTTGTTGGTGTTCTTCGGCACCAGCGCGAAGATGTATTTCTTGTCCGCGGCGACACCGGGATGGGTTCCCGCAGCTATCGCGAGGGCGATGACGGCCGCTCCTGCCAGGTATTTCAGCATGTACGCTCCTTCCTTGCTTCCCACTCTTGGACGAACATGACGCGCGGTGGTTGGTCGCGTCACTCGCGCTTGCGCCCGCGCAGCCGCTCCAGCAGCACCGCGAGAATGATGAACCCGCCGACGAAGATGCCTTGGTAGTTGGAATCGACGCCGGCCATCAGCAGGCTGTTGCGGATCACTTCGATCAGGGCCGCGCCGATGAACGCGCCGAACGCGCCGCCCTCGCCGCCCATCAGGTTGGCGCCGCCGATCACCGTCGATGCGATGACCCTCAGTTCGTAGCCGATGCCGAGCGCGTTGATCGCCGATCCCTGCCAGCCGAGGATCAGGATGGAGGCGACCGCGGCGCACAGCGCGGAGAACACATAGGCCTGCAGCTTGACCCGGTTGACCGGCACGCCGGTGAGCTGCGCCGCGTGCTCGTTGCCGCCGACCGCGAACAGGTGCCGGCCCCAGACCGTGAAGCGCAGGCCGAGCGCGAAGCAGATCGCCATGATCACCAGCACCCACATCGAATTGGCGATGCCGAACACCTGACCGCCGAAGATGCGGAAGAATTCGTCGGCATAGGGGCCGAACTGGTAGATCATCTTGTTCTGCGACATCACCACGGCGACCGACCGCGCGATCGACAGCGTGCCCAGCGTCACCACGAATGGCGACAGCCCGACATAGGTGATCAGGACGCCGTTGAACAATCCGCACACCAGCCCCGCACCCAGCCCGCCGGCCACTGCGAAGATCCAGTGATAGCCGGCATGCATGATGACGCCGACGGTGATGCCCACCACGCCCATGATGGAGCCGACCGACAGGTCGATGCCGCCGGTGATGATCACCGCCGTCATGCCCAGCGCCATGATGCCGATGAACGAGAAGTTGCGCGTGATGTTGTAGAAATTCTCGCCCGTGCCGAAGGCGCTGGGATAGGCCGAGGACATCAGCCCGACCACGATCGCCAGCGCCACCGTCACCCAGAACGCCTGGCTCGCCAGCATCCGTTGCAGCGGCGTGCGTTCCTTGATGCCGACGATATCCGAAATCGCGACGCTCGCGCTGGCCGATGCGGCTTCAGGCGGCATGGATCGCTCCCGTGATCAGTCCGGTCACTTCTTCCGGGCTCGACTCGGAGATCGGCTTTTCCGCCACCTTGCGGCCACGGCGCAGCACGAACACGCGGTCGCACACCGCGAACACGTCCGGCATGCGGTGGCTGATCAGCACCACCGCGATGCCCTGGTCGCGCAGCCGCCGGATCAGTTCCAGCACCTCCGCCACCTGCCGGACCGAGATCGCCGCGGTCGGCTCGTCGAGCAGCACGATCTTGGAATTGGACAGCCGCGTGCGCGCGATCGCGACGGCCTGCCGCTGGCCGCCCGACATGCGCCGCACCAGATCATGCGGCCGCGTCTCGCTCTTCAGTTCCGCGAACAGCTCGCCGGCGCGCTCGTACATGGCGCGGTAGTTGAGGATACGCAGCGGGCCGACCTGCCGCTTGATCTCGCGGCCCAGGAACACGTTGGCGGCGGCCGAGAGGTTGTTGCACAGCGCCAGATCCTGATAGACGATCTCGATGCCGCGCTGGCGAGCCTCCACCGGCTGGTGGAACACCACCGCCTGGTCGTCCATCACGATCTCGCCGGTCGTGGGGGGGAAATTGCCGGCGATGATCTTCACCAGCGTCGATTTGCCCGCGCCGTTGTCGCCCATCAGGCCCAGCACCTCGCCCGCTTCCAGCGTCAGGTGCACGTCCGTCAGGGCGCGGATCGCGCCGAAGCTTTTGGACACATTCCTCAATTGGAGGACCGGCAAGATACGTTTCCACTCCCAGTTGGCACTGTTCTGTTTTTTCGGCAGGACAACCCGAAACGGCCGGTCGGGACCAAGACCACGCGTCCCCCGGCCGCCCAATGGCTGCCACACTTCCGCCCCATTACGCGGTCACGGCCGGCCGGTCAACCGAGCGGATCGCGGCGGTGGCTGATCCCGTCATCACGGTCGATGCGGTCGCCGCGGCCGAGGCGCTGCTCGGCATCGCCTGCACCGATGCCGAACGGGCGATGATGCTGGACGGTCTGGCCGCGCAGCTCGCGCTGATCCGTGCCCGCCGCGCGGTGCCGCTGCCGGAGGGGCTGGCGCCGGCGACCCGCTTCGACCCGCGCCTGCCGGGCTGGCGCGCACCCCCGCCGCTGCCGTTCCGCCCGTCCGCCGCCCCGTCGCCGCCGCTGCCCGACGATGCCGCCGACATCGCCTTCGCGCCGGTCGCCACACTCGCCGGCTGGCTGCGCGGCGGGGCGATCAGTTCGGTGGCGCTGACGCAGATCTATCTCGACCGCATCGCCCGGCTCGATTCCGTCCTGCACGTCATGGCGCTCGCCACCCCCGCGCTCGCGCTGGAACAGGCGGCGCGGGCGGACCGGCTGCTGGCGGCCGGCACCTGGCTCGGCCCGTTGCACGGCATTCCCTGGGGCTGCAAGGACATCATCGACACCGCCGGCATCGAGACCGCGTGGGGGGCGGAGCCATATCGCGGGCGGGTGCCGGCGCGGGATGCGACCGTGGTGACGCGCCTCGCCGCTGCCGGCGCCGTGCTGCTCGGCAAGCTCAGCGTCGGCGCCCTTGCCTTCGGCGACCTGTGGTATGGCGGGCGCACCCGCACGCCGTGGAACCCGGCGCTCGGCTCGGGCGGGTCCAGCGCCGGCTCCGCCGCCGCCGTCGCGGCCGGGCTGGTCGGCTTTGCGCTCGGGACGGAGACGCTCGGCTCCATCGTGGTGCCGGCCGAGCGCTGCGGCGCGGTCGGGCTGCGCCCCACCTTCGGCCGGGTGCCGCGCAGCGGCACGATGCCGCTGTGCTGGAGCCTCGACAAGATCGGCCCGCTCGCCCGCGGGGTGGAGGACACGGCGCTGATCCTGCACGCGCTGCTCGCCCCCGACCCCGCCGACCCGTGCCAGATCGTCGCTCCCTTCGGCTACGACGCCGCGGCGCCGCTGGACGGAATGCGCCTCGGCCATTTCCCGGATGACTGGCCGGACGGGCAGGGGCCGCCGCTCGCCGCCCTCGCGGCGCTCGGCATCACGCCGGTCCCGCTCGCCCGCGCCGACCTGCCGTACGAGGCGCTGCGCCCGATCCTGACCGCGGAGGCGGCGGCCAGTTTCGAGCAGTTGACGCTGAGCGACCGGGACGACCTGCTGGCCTGGCAGGAGCCGCGGGCCTGGCCCAACACCTTCCGCCGCGCCCGCTTCCTCTCGGCGATCGACCACATCCAGGCGGACCGGCTGCGCCGACGGGTGATGCAGGCGATGGCGGCGGTGTTCGACCAGGTGGATGCGATCATCGGCCCGCCGCTCGCCGGGCCGATGCTGCTGATCAGCAACTTCACCGGCCACCCCTGCCTCGTGCTGCCGAGCGGGTTGCGGGACGGGATGCCGCAGGCGCTGTGCCTGTGGGGGCGGCTGTTCGAGGAGGGGACGATCCTGCGGCTCGGCCGGGCGCTGGAACCGCTCCTCCGCTTCCCCGGCCGGCCGCCGGAACCGGCCGCGACCGGGGGGCGTTGAGGCAAGCGTATCCAGACGCTTGCGAAAGCGCGTTACCATGACCGTTTATCGCGTCACCAGCCTCGCGCTGGCGGCGGCACTGGTACACACCACCGGCCCAGGCACCGGCGCCCCCGCCGCCGGCCTCGGCACCACGGAGAATGCCCTGAAGGGCATGCCCGAGTTCCACGACGCCAGCCGCTAGGCCCGCTCCCACGCTGGTCGCTGCGCGGCGGCGAGCACATAGCCGGCGCCGCGCACCGACTGGATCGCCCGCCCGCCGCCCTCGCCGTCGTTCAGCTTGCGGCGCAGGCTGAAAATGAGCTGGTCGATGCTGCGGTCCTCCGGCCGCCACGGGCGGCGCAGCGCCACCTCGCTCAGCCGCTCGCGCGACACCGGCGCGCCGCGCGCAATCACCAGTTCCTGGAGCGCTGCGAACTCCGCCGCCGTGACCGGCAGGCGCTGGCCGTCGGCCCCGGTGACGCGGCGGTGCTGCAGGTCGATCTGCCAGGGGCCGACCTGCACCGGATGGGTGGGCGGCGCGGTCGCCGCCGGCCGGCCGTCGCGCAGGCTCGCCCGCAGATGGGACCGCCGGTGCACGGCGCGGATGCGCGCCACCATCTCCCGCAGTTGCGGCGGCTTGGCGATGTAGTCGTCGGCGCCCAGTTCCAGCCCGACGATCCGCTCCGCCTCCTCGCCGCGGCCGGACACCACGATGATCCCGCAATCATGCAGCCCCGACAGCCAGCCTATCAGCGCGACGCCGCTGGTATCCGGCAGTTCCAGGTCCACCAGCACTACGTCCGGCATGAAGCTCTGCTTCAGCTCGATCGCCCGCGCCCCGGTCTGCGCCCACGCGGTGCGCATTCCCGATCGTTCTATGAACTTTTGCAAAGTCTCAGCAACCGCGGGGTTGTCCTCGATCAGGAGGACGCGCGGGTTGGGCAGGGGGGCGGTTGTTTCGCCTGGCATCGCCTCATACTGTTCCAGACCTGCCGGCGGGTGGGAGCCAGCCGTGCCGACCGCGACACAACTGTTAGTGATCTTTGCACGACGAGTCCACTGCTAGAAGGTCCGATCCGGTCTTGCGACAGTCCTGCGGGCCGCCCTGCGACAGTGGCGGCCTGCCCGACGGGTGGGGGGACGGCATGGCGACATGGCGGGACGGTGGACGACTAGGCCCGGTCGCGGCGCTGCTGGCCGGCTATGCCCTGCTGCTCACCGCCGGTGCGGCGCTGCATCCGGTGCCGGGCTGGCCGGCGATCGCGGGGCTCGCGGGGCTGCTGCTGCTGGCCGGCGGCATCGCTGCCATCTTCCGCCGCGACGCAAGCGAATCGCGCGCCCGTGCCGGCCGCCTCGCCCTGCTCGGCGGCGCCGCCGGGCGGCTGATGCGCCTGCGGGACGCGGATGCCATCGCCAGCGTCGCCGAGGCGCTGGCCCGCGAGGCGCTGGACTGCGACAGCGTCCGCATCGTGCGCGACGCCGCGCCCCTGCCGGCCCAGGCCGCCGGTGCCGCATCCCTGGTGCGGCCGCTGCGCAGCGCGTCCGGCGACCTGCTCGGCGCCATCGCCATCGCCCGCCGCGACGGGCCGCCGTTCAGCGCCACCGAGGCGGTGCTGCTGTCCGAGCTGGCCGGCAGCATCGCCGCCGCCCTCGACTCGCTCGCCCGGCTGGAGGCGGCGACCGAGGCGCGGGCGGCAGTGGAGCGCATCCTCGCCACCATCTCGGACGGCATGGTCGTGCTCGATTCCGGCTGGTGCGTCCGCTACGCCAACCGCGCTGCGCTGCGCTATCTCGACCGCACCGAGGCGGCGCTGCTCGGCCGGACGCTGTGGGATGCGTTTCCGGGCCTGGCCGGCAGCGAATTCGCAGCGCGGCTGCGCGACGCGGCGGCGCAGGGCGAGGATGCCGACTTCACCGCCGCCTTCCCGCCGCGCGGGGCCTGGTTCGCCGCCCGCTGCTACCCGTTCGACGGCGGATTGACCGTGTATCTGCGTGACATCACCGCGCAGCACGAGACCGAGGAGCGGCTGCGCCAGTCGCAGCGGCTGGAGGCGCTCGGCCAGCTCACCGGCGGCATCGCCCATGACGTGAACAACCTGCTGACGGTCGTGCTCGGCAATTTCGAGATGCTGGCGCTGACCGCCGAGGAGCGGGGGGCGCCGGGCAGCGAGGACTTCGCGCTGGCCGAGGCGGGGCTGCGTGCCGGGGCCAGCGCCCGCCGGCTGATGGACCGGCTGCTGGCCTTCTCGCGGCGGCGCAAGCTCTCGCCGGTGCCGGTCGATGCCGCCGCGCTGTTCGCGGCACTGGAGCCGCTGCTGCGCCGCGCCGTCGGCAGCGCCGTGACGCTGGAGATCGCCGCACCGGACGGCCTGTGGCCGGCGCTGGCCGACCCGGCGGAGCTGGAGGCGGCGCTGATCAACCTCGCGGTGAATGCGCGCGACGCCATGCCGGCGGGCGGCCGGCTGCTGATCGAGGCGGCGAACGTCACCGCCGACCGCATCTATGCCGCCTATGCCGGCCTCGATCGGCTGGGCGACTATGTCATGGTCATGGTCGCCGACGCGGGCATCGGCATGACGCGGGAGGTGCTGCAGAAGGCGTTCGATCCGTTCTTCACCACCAAGCCCGCCGGCAAGGGCACCGGGCTTGGCCTGTCGATGGTCTACGGCTTCGCCAAGCAGTCGGGCGGCCACGTGATGATCGACAGCGAACCCGGCCACGGCACCATCGTCCGCCTCTATCTGCCGCGGTCGGCGGATGCCGCGCAGCACGCGGCGCTCCCGGCCGAGGACGTGCAGGGCGGCAGCGAGACGCTGCTGCTGGTCGAGGATGACGACGTGGTGCGGGCGCATACCGCCGCGATGCTGCGGGGGCTGGGCTACCGGGTCCATGCCGCCGCCGACGGGGCGGAGGCCCTGCGCGCGGTGCAGGACGGCGTGCGGCCCGACCTGCTGCTGAGTGACCTGGTGCTGCGGGGCGGCATGTCCGGGCGGCAACTGGCGGATGCGGCGGGGCGGCAGGTGGCGGGCCTGTGCGTTCTGTTCACCTCCGGCTATCCCGGCCATGTGCTGCGCGACGCGGCGGCGGGTGGCCAGGACCTCGCGCTGATCAGCAAGCCGTTCGGCCGCGGCGAACTGGCGGTGCGAGTGCGGGCGCAGTTGGATGCGGCGCCCCGCCCGGCGGTGCCGCCGCTCGCGGCCGATGCGCAAACGCGCTAATCCTCGGCAAAAGCCGGAGGAACGACAATGGACGCGAGGAGCTATGTCAGCGGCCTGGCCGACCGGCCGCTGCTGGGCGACACGATCGGACAGCATCTGCACCGCACGGCGGCGCGCTGGCCCGACCGTCCGGCGCTGATCGTGCGCCAGCAGGATGTCCGCCTGACCTGGCGGGAGCTGGAGGAACGGGCGGACGCTTTCGCCGCCGGCCTGCTGTCGATCGGCCTGCAACCGGGCGACCGCGTCGGCATCTGGTCACCGAACAACGCCGAATGGGTGCTGACCCAATTCGCCACCGCCAGGGCCGGGCTGATTCTGGTCAACATCAATCCGGCGTACCGGCTGCACGAGTTGGAATACGCGCTCACCAAGGTCGGATGCAGCGCGCTGGTCACCGCGACGGCGTTCAAGACCAGCGACTATGCCGCGATGCTGCAAACGCTGCTGCCGGAACTCGTGCACTGCGCGCCCGGCGAACTCAGGGCAGCGCGCGCGCCGACGCTGCGCAGCGTCATCCAGATCGGCGCGCACGGCATCCCCGGCAGCTTCGCCTTTGCCGGGATCGCCGGGCGCGGCGGGGCGGCGGAACGCGCGCGGCTGGCCGAACTGGCGGCCACGCTGCAATTCGACGACCCGATCAACATCCAGTTCACCTCGGGTACCACCGGCGCGCCCAAGGGGGCGACGCTGACGCACCACAACATCCTCAACAACGGCTACTTCACGGCCGAAGGCATGGCCCTGACCGAACAGGACCGGCTGTGCATCCCGGTGCCGCTGTACCATTGCTTCGGCATGGTGATGGGCGTGCTCGGCTGCCTGACCCACGGGGCCGCGATGGTGTTTCCCGGAGAAGGCTTCGACGCCCTGTCGGTGTTGCAGACCGTCGCCGAGGAGCGGTGCACCGCGCTGTACGGTGTGCCGACCATGTTCATCGCGGAGATGGCGCATCCCGACTTCGACAAATTCGATCTCACGTGCCTGCGCACCGGCATCATGGCCGGCTCCCCCTGTCCGATCGAGGTGATGCGCCGGGCGATGGACAGGATGCATCTGCGCGACATCACCATCGCCTACGGCATGACGGAGACCAGCCCGGTCAGCTTCCAGACCGGCCTGGATGCCCCGGTGGAGCGGCGGGTGTCCACGGTCGGCCGCATCCACCCGCATCTGGAATCGAAGATCATCGACGGGGAGGGGCGGGTGGTGCCGGCCGGCGTGCCGGGGGAGCTGTGCACGCGCGGCTATTCGGTGATGCTCGGCTACTGGGATGATGAGGAGCGGACGCGCCAGGCGATCGACCGCGCCGGCTGGATGCACACCGGCGATCTCGCCACCATCGACGCCGAAGGCTATTGCGCCATCGTCGGGCGGATCAAGGACATGGTGATCCGCGGGGGCGAGAACGTGTATCCCCGCGAGATCGAGGAATTCCTCTACCGCCATCCCAAGATCGTGGACGTGCAGGTGTTCGGCATCCCCGACGCCAGGTTCGGGGAGGAACTCTGCGCCTGGATCAAGCTGCGCGACGGCGAGGCGATGACGGAGGAGGATGTGCGCGCCTTCTGCCGCGACCAGATCGCCTACTACAAGGTGCCGCGCCATGTCCGCTTCGTGCAGGAATTCCCCATGACGGTGACGGGGAAGATGCAGAAATTCCTGATGCGCGAGGCGATGCTGCGCGACTTGCAGGGCAGCGCGGCGGCGGAATAGTCCGCCGTCGGCGCGGCGCCGTCATCCCCCCAGGACGGCGACGCCGGGCAGGGTCTTGCCCTCCAGCCATTCCAGGAACGCGCCGCCCGCGGTGCTGACATAGCTCAGCCGGTCCAGCACCCCGGCATGGCGCAGCGCCGAG
>JAKAZX010000351.1 GCA_021826485.1 Pseudomonadota bacterium
CGGTGCTGGCGGCGCAGGTGATCGCCGGGGTGGCCGGCCCGCTGCTGTCGCTCGCCATCGCGGCCATCACGCTGGCGCTGACCCAGCAGGAGATGCTGGGCGAGCGGCTCGGCCAGAATGCGCGCTATGCCGCCATCGGGGCCGCGCTGGGCGCGGGCATGCTGGGGCTGGTCGGCAGTTTTGTTTCGGATTCGGTGGTGTTTTATGTCGCCGCCGGGGTCGGCGTGCCGGCCCTGTTGGCGCTGTTCCGTATCCATCGCGGCGATCTGCTGATGGCGGCGACGAAGACGGGGCATCTTGCCGCGCCGCCGCCGGTCGCGCGGCGCCGCCGGCCGGTGCCGAAGCGGCGGCTGCTGCGCGACCGGCGGTTGCATGCCTTCATCGCCTGTGCGGCGGCGTTCCATCTGTGCAACGCCGCCCTGCTGCCGCTGGCGGCGGGCGAGGCGGCGCGGCACGCGGGGCACCTCGCCGATGTCATCACCGGGGCGGCGACCGTGGTGCCGCAGGTGCTGGTGGCGGCGCTCTCGCCCTGGGTCGGGCGGATGGCCAACCGGCGCGGGCGGCGGCTGATGCTGCTGTGCGGGTTCGCGGCGCTGCCGGCGCGGGCGCTGCTGTTCGCGCTGGGCGGGCCGCCGGAACTGCTGGTGGTGGAACAGGCGCTGGACGGCGTCAGCGGCGCCGTGTTCGGCGTGCTGCTGCCGCTGGTGGTGGCCGACATCACCTATTCGGGCGGGCGCTTCAACTTCGCGCTCGGCATCGTCGGCGTCGCCATTTCGCTGGGGGCGGCGGCCAGCAATGCCGGCGCCGGGGCGCTGGCCGATGCCATCGGGCTGCACCCCACCTTCGTCGTCCTCGCTGGCCTCGGCGCCGGGGCGGTCGCGCTGGTCTGGCTGGTCATGCCCGAGACCGCGCATCTGCACGCCCCGCCGCCACCGCCGCGGGCACTGCCGCTCGCCTCCGATACCGCATGAACCGGGAGGGCCAATGAGCCTCGACATCCATGTTGGCAGCCCCAAACTGGTCATTCACCAGGGCGAGGCTGTGTGGCTCAGCGAGCCGGACGGGCAGGTGCTGGGCGAGACCGAGCGGGGCCTGCTGTTCCGCGACACGCGGATCATCAGCGTGTGGCAACTCTCCGCCAACGGCGCCGCGTGGGAGGCGCTGAACGGCGGCGCGCCGACGCATTTCGCCATGCAGGCGCTGCTGACCAACCCCGCCATCCCAACGCAGGACGGCGAGATCCCCCGCCGCACGCTGCTGCTGACGCTCGGCCGCTGGATGGAAGGCGGGGTGCACGAGGACATCGACATCGTCAATCACGGGCGTGAGCGCGCGAAGTTCAACCTCGAACTCGTGCTGCGCTCGGACTTCGCCGATCTGTTCGAGGTGAAGTCGCACCGGCTGGTCCGGCGCGGCCGCATCTTCACGCAGTGGTCGGAGGCGGAGCAACGCCTTCTCAGCCAATACCGCAACGGCGATTTCCTGCGCGGTATCACGGTGCGGGCCAAGTCCGACACGCCGGCGGTCTCCGCCAACGGGCGGATCAGCTTCGAGGTCGATCTCGCCCCCGGCGAGTCCTGGCACGCCTGCCTGCTGACCGACCTGCACGACGGCGCCGAGACGCTGCCCGCCCCCGGCGCCTGCGCGCATGAAAGTGCCGCCTCGGCCAGCGCCGCCTCGCTGCGGGCGTGGCGCGAGGCGAGCACCAAGCTGGCGACGCCGAACGAGGAATTCTATCGGTTCTATCAACAGGCGGTGGACGATCTGGCGGCGCTGCGGCTGCCGCAGACGCGCACCGACGGCACCGCGATCATGCCCGCGGCCGGCCTGCCGTGGTTCGCCGCCCTGTTCGGCCGTGACAGCCTGATCGTGGCGATGCAGGCGGCCCCGGTGACGATGGAATTCGCGCACGGCGCGCTGGCCGTGCTCGGCGACTGGCAGGCCGCCGAGCGCGACGATGCGCGCGACGCCGAGCCGGGCAAGATCCTGCACGAATTGCGCCTCGGCGAACTGGCGCATTTCAAGCTGGTGCCGCACACGCCGTATTTCGGCACCGCGGACGCGACGCCGCTGTACCTCGTGCTGCTGCATCAGGCATGGCGCTGGACCGGCCGGCGCGAGGTGCTGGAGCGGCACATGGTCACGGCGGAGCGGTGCCTGGAGTGGATCGACCACTTCGGCGACCGCGACGGCGACGGCTTCCAGGAGTACCAGACGCGCTCGCCGCGCGGCTACGAGAACATGGGCTGGAAGGACGCCGGCGACGCGGTGCCGTACCCGGATGGCTCGCTGGTGCGCGGGCCGAAGGCGCTGTGCGAGTTGCAGGGCTATGTCTATGCCGGCTGGGTCGGCATGGCCGAGATCTTCGACGCGCTCGGGCGCCAGGAGCGCGCGGCGGCGCTGCGCCGCAAGGCGGAGGCGCTGTATCGGACATTCAACGAGGTGTTCTGGGACGAAGCCTGGGGCGGCTATGCCTATGCGCTCGACGGCGACAAGAAGAAGGTGCTCACCTCCGCCTCCAACGTCGGCCATCTGCTGTGGTCGGGCATCGTGCCGAAGGAGCGGGCGGGGCGGGTCGTGGCCCGGCTGATGGCGCCGGACATGTTCTCCGGCTGGGGCATCCGCACGCTCTCGGCCGCGCACCCGGCATACAACCCGATCTCGTACCATAACGGCTCGGTGTGGCCGCACGACAACGGTCTGATCGCCCAGGGCTTCACCCGCTACGGCTTTCGCGCCGAGGCCAATACCGTGGCGCGCGCGGTCAGCGGGGCGGCGTCGTTCTTCGCGCTGCATCAGATCCCGGAACTCTACGCGGGCCTGCCGCGCGAGGTGGCGGCGTTCCCGGTGCAGGTGCTGGGTGCCAACGTGCCGCAGGCCTGGGCGGCGGGCTCGGCGTTCTCGTTCCTGCAAGCCCTGCTCGGCATCGAGCCGGATGCACCGGGGGGAAGACTTCGGGTGTCGCCGGCGCTGCCGTCCTGGCTGCCGGAACTGACGCTGCGCGATCTGTGTGTGGGCGAGCGGCGGTTCGACCTGCGCTTCGCCCGCGACAACGGCACGACGCGGGTGGATGTACTGCGCGGGGACGCGGCGGCGGTGGAGGTTTTGTCGCCCTGACCCACGCGGCCGCCGAGACGCCGCACTCTTACCCGTAGTCTCACAAGGAGCAATCCCCATGCATCGCAGTGTCAGCATCGGCTTGGCTGGTCTCGCCGGCGCCATTGTGGCAGTGGCCGGCTTGCGCATCGTCTCGGCGGACGCGCAGCAGGCGCCTTCGGTCGGCTTCCACGCCGCCGCGGTGTCGGCGACGCAATCGGGCGACGTCACCTATGCCTGGTTCGTCGGGCAGGACGGCGGCGCGCAATTCTGCAAGGTGGCGGTGCAAGGGCTGCGCTGCGTGGCGGTGCCGTTCGACGCGAAACGGTGACGCGGGGCCGCCGCCGGTCCGAAGGGACGCGGCCATTCCCGATTGTGTGTGGCGGCCCGTGCCGCGGCGCGGCAATAGTCCACCATGCCCTTTCCGTCCTGGTTGCCGGCGCTGCTCGGTCTGCTCGCGGCCGTGGGGCCGATTTCGACCGACATGTACCTGCCCGCCTTCCCCGCGATCGAGGCCGCCCTCGGCGGGCGGCCCGGCACGGCGCAGGTCACGCTGGCGACCTGGTTCCTGGGGCTTGCCATCGGGCAGATCACGCAGGGCACACTGTCCGACCGGTTCGGCCGGCGCGCGCCGCTGATCGCGGGCACCGCGCTGTACACGCTGGCCTCCATCGGCTGTGCCGTGGCACCCGACCTCGCGACCCTGGCCGCGATGCGCTTCCTGGCCGCCATCGGCGGTTCGGCCAGCATGGTGATCCCGCGCGCCATCGTGCGCGACCTGTCGGACGGGCACGCGGCGGCGCGGATGATGAGCCAGCTCATGCTGGTCATGGGGGTGGCGCCGATCCTGGCGCCGACGCTGGGCGGCTTCGTGCTGGCGACACTCGGCTGGCAGGCGATCTTCTGGCTGGTCGCGCTGTATGGCGCGATCTGCGGCGTGGTGGTCTGGCGCATCCTGCCCGAGACCCTGGCGCCCGCGCGGCGCGTGCGGCTGAGCCTTGTCGAGCAGATCACGCGCTATCGCGCGATCATCGTCGAGCGCGGCTTTCTCTCCCATGCGGCGATCGGCGGCTTCGCGCTGTTCGGGCTGTTTTCCTATCTCGGCGGTGCGCCGGGCGTGTTCATCGACCGCTTCCATTTGACGCCGGCGCTGTTCGGCATGTTGTTC
>JAKAZX010000018.1 GCA_021826485.1 Pseudomonadota bacterium
GCCCGCCTTCAGGTAGTTGCGGAACCCGTCAGCGACCGGTTCGAGCACGGCGATCGAGTCGACATCGGTCTGCGCCTGCGTGGCATCCGTGCGACCCGGCACGAACGGCACTTCCACGTCATGGCCGGCCTTCCTGGCGGCATGCTCCACGGCTGCGCAGCCACCAAGCACGATCAGGTCGGCGATCGACACCTTCTTCCCGCCCGACTGCGCGGCGTTGAACGTCGTGCGAATGCGCTCAAGGGCGTCGAGCACCTTCGCGAGTTGCGCCGGCTGGTTCACTTCCCAGCCGCTTTGCGGAGCGAGGCGGATGCGTGCGCCATTGGCACCGCCGCGCTTGTCGGAATTGCGGAAGGTCGCCGCCGATGCCCATGCCGTGCCCACGAGTTCGGGGACCGAAAGGCCGGACTCGAGGATCTTCCCTTTGAGGGCACGAATGTCCTGGGCATCGATCAGCGGATGATCGACGGGCGGCACCGGGTCCTGCCAGATCAGTTCCTCCCGCGGCACCAGCGGACCGAGGTAGCGGGAGCGCGGCCCCATGTCGCGATGGGTCAGCTTGAACCAGGCCCGCGCGAACGCATCCGCGAACTGGTCGGGATGCGCGTGGAAGCGCCTGGAAATCTTCTCATAGGCAGGGTCGAACCGCAGCGACAGGTCGGTCGTCAGCATCGCCGGGGCGCGCCGCTTGGACGGATCGAACGGATCGGGGATCGTCCCCGCACCCGCGCCGTTCTTCGGCTGCCACTGATGC
This sequence comes from Pseudomonadota bacterium, assembly GCA_021826485.1. Lineage (GTDB taxonomy): Bacteria > Pseudomonadota > Alphaproteobacteria > Acetobacterales > Acetobacteraceae > JAFKFJ01. Next base: position 755 of record JAKAZX010000018.1, read on the forward strand.
GCGCCCGCCGGGCTCTTGGTCAGTTCCCATTCATAGCCGAACAGGATGTCGAAGAAGCTGTTGCTCCACTGTGTCGGCTTGGTGGTCCAGACCACTTCCAGGCCGCTGCCGATGGCGTCGGCACCCTTGCCGCTGCCGTATGTGCTGTGCCAGCCGAGGCCCTGCTCCACAAGGCCGGCCGCTTCGGGGGCCGGCCCGACGAGCGCCGCGTCGCCGGCGCCGTGCGTCTTGCCGAACGTGTGGCCGCCGGCGATCAGCGCGACCGTTTCCTCATCGTTCATCGCCATCCGGGCGAACGTCTCCCGGATGTCGCGCGCGGCGGCGATCGGGTCGGGATTGCCGTTCGGGCCTTCCGGATTGACGTAGATGAGGCCCATCTGCACGGCGGCCAGGGGGTTTTCCAGAGCGCGGTCGCCGGTATAGCGCTTGTCCGCCAGCCAGGCGTTCTCGGGACCCCAATAGGTATCCTCTTCCGGCTCCCAGACATCGTCACGCCCGCCGCCGAAGCCGAAGGTCTTGAAGCCCATCGACTCGAGCGCGCAGTTACCGGCCAGGATCATCAGGTCGGCCCAGGAAATCCGCTTGCCGTATTTGCGCTTGATGGGCCACAGCAGCCGCCGCGCCTTGTCGAGGTTGACGTTGTCCGGCCAACTGTTGAGCGGCGCGAAACGCTGCGTGCCGGACGAGGCCCCGCCGCGACCGTCGGCGATGCGATAGGTGCCCGCGCTGTGCCAGGCCATGCGGATGAAGAGCGGCCCGTAATGGCCAAAATCGGCCGGCCACCAATCCTGCGAGGTGGTCATCAGCGCAAAGAGGTCCTTTCTCAGCGCCTCCAGGTCGAGCGTCTTGAATTCGGCGGCATAGTCGAAGCCCTTGCCCATTGGATCGGACAGAGACGAGTGCTGATGGAGGATGCTGATGTTCAACTGGTTCGGCCACCAGTCGCGATTCGACCGTCCCCCGAGCGTCGCGTTCGGTCGAACCCCGTGCATGACCGGGCATCCGCCGGCGTTCTGGTCCATGTTTCCCTCCGATCCGGTTGTCGTTCCTGGACGCACCCTGCGCCCGGGCTACGTGTTGGATCCGACCGATCCTCCCACGAGGATTGGCCTTGCGCAGTGCTACCTGCAGGGCCATGATAGACACAAGCTCCAGACCCCAATGGGGAGGATAGACGGTATCTATGGAGACTGTCCATCCGGCCGGATGAATCTCCGGGACCTCCGCTATGTGCTGGCCGTCGCCGAGCATGGACATTTCGGCCATGCCGCGGAAGCCTGCGGCATCAGCCAGCCAACCCTGTCCGTTCAGGTACGCAAGCTTGAGGAAATCCTGGGGATCGCGCTGTTCGAGCGCACCAGCAAGACGGTCGTGCCGACCGATGCCTGCGAACGGCTGATCAGCCATGTCCGCGCCGCCGTCGCAGAGGCCGATGCAATTCTGGCGGTGGCGCGGAGCCTGCGGAACCCGCTGGCCGGACGCCTGCGGCTGGGCATCATCCCGACCCTCGCGCCCTATCTGCTGCCGCTGGTTTTCGCACCGCTGCGTGAGGCCCTGCCGCTGCTGGAGGTGGAGCCGTGGGAGGACCAGACCCTGGCGCTGCTGGAGCGTCTGCGGACCCATGACCTGGACGGGGCGCTGCTCGCCACCGAGGTTGACGCACCGGACCTCGCGAGCCGCCCGCTGTTTGCGGAGCCGTTCCTGGCGGCGTTGCCGCCCGACCATCGGCTTGCCGCACGCGCCGAGGTGGCCGAAGGCGAGTTGGCGGAGGACATTCTGGTCCTGGCCGATGGGCATTGCCTGCGCGACCAGACGCTCGCGGCCTGCGGCCGCAGCGGCGCCCTCGGCAGCGCGATGCGCGCAACCAGCCTCTCGACGCTGCTCAACATGGTGGCTGCGGGATATGGCACCACCCTGATCCCGGGTCTGGCGGCGGGAACCGCCCAGGACGCGGGGATCGTCTTGCGGCCGCTCGCCGCCCGCACGGATCGCACCATACGGATCGCCTGGCGTGCGCATTTCCCGCGCCGCGCGGCGGTGGAGGCGGTCGGCAACGTCGTGGCCAGCCGCCTGAAGGGGTTTGCCGCGGGGGCATCCATGGGGACGATCTGATCGTCGCGCCGCGAAAAGGCTGCGTCCATCGGTGCTGCGGGCCGATCGATCCCGGCGCCGGCATTCCCGCGCGGCCGCCATTTCGCGGCCTCGCGCGGTCTTCCCAAGCAGGGTCGCACGGGCCTTAATGCCCCAAGGACAGGGGAGACGCATGCCATGATCCCGCGGGACCGCGCCGCCTACTCGGCGATCGTCGATCGCCCCCGCATCCGCCTGCCCGGCGACGCGCGCATGGTGGTCTGGACGATCGTGAACCTCGAAGTCTGGGATATCGCGCGGCCGATGGCGCGGCAGATCCTGCCGGCCCCGACCGGCCAGCCGCTGCTGCCCGACGTGCCCAACTGGGCATGGCACGAATACGGCATGCGCGTCGGGGTCTGGCGCTTCTTCCGCCTGTTCGAGCGGCTTGGCATCCGCCCGACACTGTCCATCAATGCGCGGGTCTGCGAGGATTATCCCCGCGTCGCCGGACAGGCGCGCGATGCCGGCTGGGAATTCATGGGCCACGCCTGGGATCAGATACCGATCCATCGCATCGATGATCAGGCGGCAATGATCCGCCGCAGCCTGGACACGCTGCACGCATTCACCGGAACGCGCCCGGTCGGCTGGCTCGGCCCCGGCCTGACGGAGACGGCGGAAACCCCCGACCTGCTCGCCGCAGCCGGCATCCGCTATATCGGCGACTGGGTTTATGATGACGAGCCGACGGAAATATCCACCGCGCACGGCAAGCTGGTGACGCTGCCCTACACGGTTGAGCTGAACGACATTCCGACCATGATCGTGCAGCATCACGAGTCGCCCTACTGGCTCGTCCGGTGCCGCGACAGCTTCGACCGGCTGTATCAGGAAAGCGCGCAGCGGCCGAAATTCATGGCGATTGCAATCCATCCCTATATTTCCGGCCAGCCCCACCGCATCCGCTATCTCGAGGAGGTCTACGACCACATCAACCGCCACGACGGCGTCCTGCACTGGAACGGCATCGAGATGCTGAACTGGTGGGATGGCGGTGCCGGGCGATGACCTTGGCGGTCCCAATCGCGCTGACGGTGAATGGGGAGCGGGTGGAGGAGACGGTTCAACCCGGCCTGCATCTGGCAGATTTCCTGCGCGAGCGACTGGGGCTTGTCGGCACGCATATCGGCTGCGAGCACGGCGTCTGCGGGGCCTGCACCGTCCGGCTGGACGGTGCGATCGTTCGCGGCTGTCTGGTGCTGGCAGTGCAGGCCGACGGTCGGCAGGTGGAGACCATCGAGGGGATCAGCGACGCCGGCACGATCGCGGAGCTTCAGGCAGCGTTTCACGCGCATAACGCGCTGCAATGCGGCTTCTGCACTCCGGCGATGCTGCTGACAGCCGATGCACTGCTGCGCCAGGGCGGCGTGCCGTCGCGGGAGGCGATTCGCCGGCATATTTCCGGCAACTACTGCCGCTGCACCGGCTATCACGCCATCGTCGATGCCATCGAAAGCGTCGCACGCGCCCGCGGGGGCGACGCATCATGACGGAAGCCGCCCTGTCGCCGCTCGATCGACCGAACTCCTATATCGGCCGCGCACTGCCCCGACCGAATCTGCGCCGCCTCCTGGAAGGTCGGGGGTGCTATGTCAGCGATCTCGCGCTGCCGCGCATGCTGCATGTCGCCTTCCTTCGTTCGCCGCATGCGCATGCTCGGATTGTCGCCATCGACCACACCGCCGCGCGCGGCATGCCCGGCGTCGTCGCGGTGTTCACGGGGCCCGATCTGGCTGCCGTCTGCGCGCCCTGGATCGGCGTGCTGACACATCTCAAGGGCCTGAAATCCGCGCCGCAATATCCGCTTGCGGTGGATTGCGCGCGCTGGCAGGGCGAAGCGGTGGCGGCGGTGGCGGCGCGCAGCCGGGCGGAAGCCGAGGACGCGGCCGAGCAGATTCAGGTGGACTATGTCCCGCTGCCGCCGGTGACGGAGCCCGAGACCGCGCTCGATCCGGCGACGCCGGTCATCCACCCCGCGCTCCGCGATAATCTGGCATTCACGCGGGCGTTGGAGGCGGGCGACACGGCCGCTGCGTTCGCCGGTGCCGATGCTGTCGTCCAGGCCACGTTCCGGTTCGGCCGGCACACCGGCGTGACATTGGAGTCGCGATCGATCGTCGCGGACTGGAACCGCGGCGCGCAGCGGCTGTCGGTGCACCAGGGTCACCAGGCGCCGCACATGATGCGCCACGTCTTCGCGACGACGCTCGGACTGGAGGAGGCACAGGTCCGCGTCGTCTGCGAGGACGTGGGCGGTTCGTTCGGCTTGAAGGTGCACGCCTATCCGGACGAGATGGCCACCGTCGCGATCGCGAAGCTGCTCGGGCGCCCGATCAAGTTCGTTGCCGATCGGCTGGAAAGCTTCGCAACCGATATCCACGCGCGCGATCACCGGATAAATGCGCGCATCGGGCTGATGCGCGACGGCCGCATCACGGCGCTCGAGATCGATGACCTCACCGGGATCGGCCCCTTTTCCGTCTATCCTCGCACCTCCGCAGTGGAGGCCAATCAGGTCCTCAATCTCGTCGGCGGCGCGTACCGGCTGGAGAATTACAAGGCGCAGACGCGCGTAGTGTTCCAGACGAAGACGCCGATGTGCCAATATCGTGGCGTCGGGCATCCGATTGCCACTTCGGTAACCGAAGGGCTGATCGACCTTGCTGCGGCGCGGATCGGCATGGAGCCGGCGGAACTGCGGCGGCGCAACCTCGTTCCCGACGACGCCTATCCCTGCGAGTCCGTCACCGGCCTCAAGTTCGAAAAACTGTCCCATCACGCCGCTCTCGATAAGCTGCTCCGCATGATGGATTATGATGCCTTGCGGCGCGAACAGGCGGCGTTGCGGTCGCGCGGGATTCACCGCGGCATCGGGATCGCGAGCTTCATCGAAATCACCAATCCGGGTCCGGCATTCTACGGCGTCGGCGGCGGGCGGATTTCCTCGCAGGACGGCGCGGCAGTGCGGCTTGAAGCCTCCGGCGCCGTGATCTGCCAGATCAGCGTGACCGAGCAGGGACAGGGAACGGAAGCGGTCATCGCCCAGGTGGTGGCGACGGCCTTCGGCGTGCCGGTCGAACAGGTGCGGGTGCAGCTCGGCGATACGGATGCGACGCCGTTCGGCGGCGGCACCTGGGCATCCCGCGGCGCAGGGATCGGCGGCGAAGCCGCGTGGCGGGCAGGATGTGCGTTGCGCGACAATGTCCTGGCGGTGGCCGCCAGCATTCTCCAGACATCTCCCGCCGCACTCGACATCGTCGGCGGCCTGATTGTTGATGCAGAAACCGGCCGGGAATGCATGCCGATCTCGGAACTTGCGCGCATCGCATATTTCCGGCCGGATACGCTGCCCGCAGGCGTGCAATCCGAATTGATCGCGACACGGCATTTCGTGCCCCGCGCATACCCCTTCGCCTTCACCAACGGTGCGCAGGCGAACTGGCTTGAGATCGATCTCGAAACCGGCTTCGTGCGGCTGTTGCGGCACTGGTGTGTCGAAGATTGCGGCCGGATCATCAACCCGTTGCTGGTCGATGAGCAGATCCGGGGTGGTGTGGTTCAGGGGCTCGGCGCCGCGTTGTTCGAGCACTGCCGCTATGACGAGCAGGGGCAGTTGCAGAACGCGAACCTAGCCGACTACCTCGTGCCCATGGCCGCCGAGATGCCGGACATCATCGTCGGACACATCGAAACGCCGACGGCGGAGAGCGCGCTGGGCGCCAAGGGGGCCGGAGAAGCCGGGACGGCCGGCGCAGCCGCGGCGGTTGCCAATGCGGTCAACGACGCCCTGAGCCCCTTCGGCGCCGTCATCACCGAGATTCCGATCACGCCCGAGGCGGTGCTGCGCGCGCTGCAGGATGCGCAGCACCAGAACAGGGCGGGGCCGGCCAGCTCTTGACGTGCCGGCTGCCGCGGCTGCGGGAAGCCGCCGCACACATGTCAGACATTTGCCGCCGGGCCGTTGACACCTGCCCACGGCCCGCCCACCCTGCGGCGCGGCCCGTCCGCGGGCCGGGGTGAAGGGGGAACGGCCATGGCAGATCACTCGTCCGGGCACGGACGCAACCGCCTGCGCAGCCGCCGCTGGTTCGACGAACCGCTCGATCCGGCGATGACCGCGCTGTATATCGAGCGGTACCTGAATTTCGGCCTGACCCGCGAGGAACTGCAGGGTGGCAAGCCGATCATCGGCATCGCGCAGACCGGGTCCGACATCTCGCCGTGCAACCGGCACCACCTGGACCTTGCTTCACGCGTCCGTGACGGCATCCGTGATGCGGGAGGAATCCCGCTGGAATTCCCCATTCATCCCATCCAGGAAACCGGCAAGCGCCCGACCGCGGCGCTCGATCGCAACCTGGCCTATCTCAGCCTGGTGGAAGTCCTGCACGGCTATCCCCTCGACGGCGTCGTGCTCACCACCGGTTGTGACAAGACGACGCCCGCCTGCCTGATGGGCGCGGCGACGGTGAATATTCCCGCAATCGTGCTTTCCGGCGGCCCAATGCTCGATGGTTGGTGGAAGGGTCGGCTGTCCGGCTCCGGCACGATCGTCTGGGAAGGCCGCAAGCTCTATGCCGAGGGGCAGATCGACTACAACCAGTTCATGGACATGGTGTGTTCGTCCGCCCCGTCGGTCGGCCATTGCAACACGATGGGTACGGCGAGTTCGATGAACTCCCTCGCCGAGGCCCTTGGCATGTCGCTGCCCGGCTGTGCCATGATTCCCGGCCCCTACCGCGAACGCGGGCAGATGGCCTACCTGACCGGCAAACGTATCGTCGGGCTGGTGCAGGAGAATCTCCGTCCCTCCGACATCATGACCAAGCAGGCATTCGAGAATGCCGTGGTCGCCGCGGCCGCGCTGGGCGCCTCCTCGAACTGTCCGATCCACATGGTCGCGATCGCGCGGCACATGGGCGTGAAGCATACGCTGGACGACTGGCAGCGCCTTGGTCCGGAGATCCCGCTGCTGGTCGATATGCAGCCGGCCGGGCGGTTTCTGGGGGAACGGTTCCACCGGGGCGGCGGCGTGCCTGCCGTGCTGAAGGAACTGCTGGATGCCGGAAAGCTGCACGGCAATGCCATGACGGTCACCGGCAAGACGCTCGCCGAGAATCTCGCCGACGTTCCCGAACCGGACCGCGAAGTGATCCGTCCCTATCGCAAACCGTTGAAGGAACATGCCGGCTACGTGGTCCTCGGCGGCAACCTGTTCGACAGTGCCGTCATCAAGGTCAGCGTCATCGACGACGCATTCCGCAGACGCTTCCTGTCGAATCCCGATCGGCCGAACGTGTTCGAAGGCAAGGCGATCGTTTTCGAAGGCCCCGAAGACTATCACACCCGTATCGAGGATCCGGCCCTGGGCGTGGAGGAACAGTCGGTGCTGGTCATCCGCAACGTCGGTCCGGTAGGCTACCCCGGCAGCGCCGAGGTCGTGAACATGCAGCCGCCCGTCTCGCTGCTGAAGCAGGGGATCGACGCGCTGCCGACGATGGGCGATGGACGTCAGTCCGGCACATCCGGATCGCCCTCGATCCTGAATGTCTCGCCGGAGGCTGCCGTGGGCGGCGGTCTGGCACTGCTGAAGACCGGCGACATGGTACGCATCGACCTAAACGCGCGACGCGTGGACGTGATGATCCCGCCTGACGAACTGGCCGCGCGGCGCGCCGCCTGGACGCCGCCCAAGCTGGTCAACAAGACGCCGTGGGAAGAAATCTATCGCAGCATGGTGGGTCAGTTGGGCACCGGCGGATGTTTGGAACCGGCAACACTATTCCTCAACGTGCTCGAAACGCACGGCGAGAGTCGCAACAATCACTGACATTGTAGATAATTCCGGGCGCAAATGGAGGCGATGACGATGGCGGGCAGACTGGCGGGGAAGGCGGCGTTCTGCACGGCGGCGGCACAGGGCATCGGTCGGGCGGTCGCCCTTGCCTTCGCCGCCGAGGGCGCGCAGGTCTTCGCAACCGACATCAACGAGGCGAAGGTCGCCGAAATCGCCGGACCGGCCATTCGTACGTCCCGTCTCGACGTGCTCGACGCTGCAGCAGTGGAAAAGATGGCCGAGAGCGTGGGCGCGGTGGACATCCTGTTCAACTGCGCCGGGGTCGTGCATCAGGGTGCGGTACTGGAAGCAACCGAGCAGGACTGGACCGCTGCATTCGACCTGAATGCGCGCGCGCAGTTCCGCACCATCAAGGCGTTCCTGCCCGCGATGCTGGCAAATGGCGGAGGGTCGATCATCAACATCGCCTCCGTTGCCAGCAGCATCAAGGGTATTGCCAATCGGTTCGTGTACGGGGCCAGCAAGGCCGCGGTGATCGGACTGACCAAGTCGGTCGCCGCCGACTACGTGCGGCAGGGCATTCGCTGCAATGCCATCTGCCCGGGCACCGTGCAGTCGCCCAGCCTGGATGATCGGATCGCGGCGAACGCTGCGCAGGCCGGATCTCTCGAGGCCGCGCGGGCTGCGTTCGTCGCGCGCCAGGCGATGGGGCGGCTCGGCACCGCTGAGGAGATCGCCGCCGGCGCAGTGTATCTCGCGAGTGACGAAAGCCAGTTTGTCACCGGCCAGACGCTGGTCATCGACGGCGGCGTGACGCTCTGAATGCGCCGGACCATATCCTCCGGCTCCAGCTTCGAGCGCGAAATCGGCTATGCGCGCGCCGTTGTCGAGGGAGACTGGATATTCGTCTCGGGTACGACCGGCTTCGACTACGCGACCATGACCATTTCTGGCGACGTCGTGGTGCAGACCGAACGGTGTCTGGCGAACATCGGCGCAGCGCTGGCGGAGGCAGGCGGCAGCTTTGCCGATGTGGTCCGAGTGCGCTACATTCTGCCGGACGCTCGCGACTTTGCCGCCTGCTGGCCGTCGCTTCGCCGCTGCTTCGCTGCGGCGCCGCCGGCCGCCACGATGATCGAAGCGGGCCTTGCTGACCCGCGCATGCGTATCGAAATAGAAGTGACCGCGCGCCGCCGCGCGGCTGAGAAGGAGCCCCTCGCATGAAACTGCTGCGGTATGGCAACACGGGTGCGGAGCGACCGGCCGTGCTGGACGCCAAGGGCCAGATGCGCGACCTTTCCGGCGTCGTGCAGGATTTCGATGCCGCCGCGCTTTCGGCCGCCGGCCTTGCCAAGCTCGCGGCGGTTGATACGTCGTCGCTGCCGCTGGTACAGGGCCAGCATCGCATCGGTCCCTGCGTCCCGCGTCCGCTGAACTTCATCTGCATCGGCCTGAACTACGCGGATCATGCTGCGGAAAGCAACATGCCGGTGCCGAAAGAGCCGGTGGTGTTTCTCAAGTCGCTCGGCGCGTTCTGCGGCCCCAATGACGACGTACGAATCCCCCGCGGCTCGAGAAAGACCGACTGGGAAGTGGAACTCGGCGTCGTCATCGGTAGCCGTGCCGCCTATGTGCCGGAGCATGAAGCCATGAACCATGTCGCCGGCTACTGCGTGATCAATGACGTGAGCGAGCGCGAATACCAGCTCGAACGCGGGGGCACCTGGGACAAAGGCAAAGGCTGCGACACATTCGGCCCGGTCGGCCCGTGGCTGGTGACCCGTGATGAAATTCCCGATCCGCAGAACCTGGCGATGTGGCTGGATGTGGACGGCCAGGCGATGCAGCGCGGAAACACGCGGACCATGGTGTTCGATGTTCGCAAGCTGGTGTCCTATGTCAGCCATTTCATCACGCTGCATCCTGGTGATCTGATCAGCACCGGAACGCCGCCCGGCGTCGGATCGGGAAAGAAGCCCGAACCCATCTTCCTCCGCGCGGGCCAGACTATGCGGCTTGGCATCGAGGGGCTTGGCGACCAGCAGCAGCGTACCGTCACCGCGTGAGCATTGCGGCGATCCGGCTCGTTGTCAGTGATGTCGATGGCACACTGATCGGTCCGGATCGCTCGCTCGCTCCATCCACCGTAGCGGCGGCGGCGCGCTTGCGAGCAGCCGGCATTCCGCTCGCCCTGGTCAGCAGCCGGCCGCCGCGCGGTCTCGATATGATCGCCCATGCACTCGGGCTCGACGCGCCACGGGCCGGCTACAACGGCGCGGTGATTGAGGATGCTGCGGGGACGGTCATCGAACAGCACTGCATTGCGGCGCAGGTCGCGCGGGCCGTCGTGGAGATGTTGCAGGCCGCACGTGTCGATGTGTGGGTGTTCGCGCGGGACACATGGCTGCTGACCGACGACCGCGGCCCCTATGTGCGGCATGAAAGCGAGGCGGTGGCAATGCGCTGGCAACAGGTGCCGGATTTGTCGCCCTGCCTCGATACCGCCCATAAGATCATGGCGTCCAGTGCCGACCATGCGCGTATTGCCTCGCTTGAGCGGGAGTTGCAGAAGCGTGTCGGCGACCGCGCGGCGGTACACCGGTCCCAGCCGTACTATCTCGATATCACGCATCCAGACGCCGACAAGGGCAAGGCCGCCGGGGCGCTCGCCCGGCTGCTGGACGTTCCGTTGGGCGCCATGGCCTGTCTCGGCGACATGTCGAACGACCTGCCGATGTTCGCGATCGCCGGCCTTGCCATCGCAATGGGTAATGCATCCGACGCCGTAAAGCGGGCGGCTCATGCCACCACACTGGCCAACGACGCGGGCGGCTGGAGCGCCGCGATCGATCGCTACGTGCTGCCCGCACATTGAGACCGCAACGTGCCGTACTGGCGCTGATCGTCGCCGGCACAATGGTGCGGGTGGCCTTCGGCGCTGCGATCGGTCTCGGGATCGACGAAAGCTACATGGTCGCTGCTGGCCGCGACCTGCATCTGGCCTATTTCGATCACCCGCCATTGGCCTGGTGGCTGGCCGCCGGGGCCGCTCGGCTGACGGGCACCGATGCGCATCTGGTGGTCCGCCTGCCGTTCATTTTGCTGTTTGCACTGTCCACCTGGCTGATGTTCCGCCTGACCGCCGCGCTGTTCAGCCAGCGCGCCGGCGTCTGGGCGGCGTTGGCGCTCAATCTCTCGCCGGTGTTCGGGGTGACGAGTGGGGGGTGGGTCCTGCCTGATGGTCCCCTTGTTTGCGCTCTGCTGGCCGCCGCCATTGCCCTCGTGCATGCGCTTGGGACGGGAGCGTGGCGGTGGTGGCTCGCGGCCGGTGTTGGTGCCGGGCTGGCATTGCTGGCGAAGTATAACGCCGCCCTGGTACTGGCGGGGGCCCTGCTCTACCTTGCCACCCAACCCCGGCATCGCCACTGGCTGCTGCGGCCGCAGCCGTATGTGGCGGCGTTCGTGGCGATCGTGCTGTTCGCGCCGGTGATTGCCTGGAACGCTGCCCACGGCTGGGCAAGCTTTGCGTTCCAAGGGGGGCGCGCAGGTGGCGCAGGCCTTCGGCCGCTCGGCCCGCTGATCGTGCTCGGCGGAGAAGCCGTTTATCTGTTGCCATGGATCTGGCTGCCGTTGGTGCTCGCCGGCCTCGGCGCGCTGCGGGCAGGGCCGGCAGACTCACGTCGCTGGTTGCTGTTCTGCCTGGGGGCGCCGGCCGTGGTGCTGTTCGCGGTGGTCGCACTGCGTACCAAGACCGTGATGTTCCACTGGGCCGCTCCCGGCTATCTCATGCTGTTCCCGCTGCTGGGAAGCCTGCTGGAACGGCTGCCGGCGCGGCTGACGCGCCCGGTGGCAGCCATCACTGCGGTGTTGCTTCTCGCAGGACTCGGCGTCGTCGCGACGGAAGTGCGCTGGGAATGGCTGTCTTTACCGCGCGATCCCGGTGCGGAAGCAGTGGACTGGTCGGCGCTGCGGCCGGCCCTGGCCGCCCGCGGGCTGCTCGATCGGCCGAACACCGTCGTCGGCGCAACCGGCTGGCGGGAGGCCGGAAAGATCGATTACGGCCTGGGCGGCGCGGCAACGGTGATCTGCCTCAGCCGCGATCCGCGCGAATATGGCCTGATCGCGCCACTCGCCGCCTTCGTGGGCAAGGATGTAGTGATCGTCGCGCGCCGCCCGGTCAGCGCCGAGACGCTTGCCGCCCAAGGCATTCGGTTTGCCTCCGTCGCGCCGATCGATCGTGTTCCGCTTGACCCGGCCGTACGGCCGGGACTGCAGGTTCAACTCTATCTTGGTGCCGGCCTGCAGCCATAGCGGCAAGGGCGATCAAGTCTACTAACCCACTGAATTCATGACCGGCCGGATGCCAATTCTCCCGGCGTCCCAGCAGCCAGGGCAGGCTGACCCGCGACCGTCCCGCCATGAAACTGCGCGTGCCTGGCGCCGAAGGCTTGACCCAGATCAAGCCACGTCACCGCGATGTCCGTTAACCAAGACCGAACAGAGAGCCGGGGAACGCCCCATGCCAACCGAATCGGCCAAGCTGTGGATTCTGGTCACCGACGGCCACCGTGCGCGGATCATGATAGCGGATGCGGCTGAGGGACGGTTTCGCACCCTGCTGCCGCTCGGAGTATGTGAATACCCCTACTGCCCCCCGCCACTGCGCAATGAAATTGCTCACCGGCAGTTCGGCCAGTTTGCCTCTGACGTGGCGGATCGTCTCGACAAATACGCTGCGGCAGGAGCGTTCGACACACTGCTTCTGATCGCCCCGGCCATGGTGACGCGCGAAATCCGCGAACTGCTGTCCCCGGCGACTTTGGGGCGCATTGTCAGCACCCTGAATGAGGATTATGCGGCTCTCGACGACGACGCGCTGTCGGCCCGGATCACCCGATGGTGGCTGCCACCTGCCGGAGCAATCGAACGGGCCGGTGACTGCGCGCCCGGCCCGATGACACTTTGAACCTTCGTCATTGACCATGACCGGCACTGCAACCGGAAAGGATGCCCCGCCGACGCCGGCCACGACGCTTTCGTGGCGCGCCGCGCTGCCGGCACCGCTGGCCGCATTGCGCGACCTTGCGCTCGATTTGCGCTGGACGTGGAGCCGGCATGCTGACGCGCTGTGGGAACGGCTGAACGCCGAAGTCTGGCGCCGCACGCGCAATCCTTGGACGCTGCTCGAGGACACGTCCGCCGAGCGCCTTGCCGTCCTGGCGGCCGACAACGATTTCGTTGAACATCTTGCCCGAGTCGCCGCCGAGCGACACGCCTATCTGGATGCACCAAGTTGGTTCGCTTCGGCCCATGGCAGCGCCGCACTTGGCGGCGTTGCCTTCTTCTGCATGGAGTTCGGGCTTGGTGAGGCACTCCCCCTATATGCCGGCGGTCTTGGCATTCTGGCGGGCGACTTCCTGAAGGCAGCAAGCGATCTCGGTGTGCCGGTCTTCGGCGTCGGACTGCTGTATCAGGAGGGCTATTTCCGTCAGATGATCGATGCCGACGGATGGCAGCAGGAGGCCTATCCGTACAACGAGCCGGCGGCGATGCCGGTACGGCGCGTCCTGGATGCCAGCGGGGCGCCGATGCACATTGCCATCGAGTTGCCGGGCCGGAGCCTTCGCCTCAGGGCTTGGCAGGCCAACGTCGGTCGCACCGTGCTCTACCTCCTTGACGCCAACGATCCTCTGAACCGGCCGGTGGATCGCGGCATTACCGGCAAACTCTATGGCGGCGGCACCGAGATGCGGCTACTGCAGGAAATCCTGCTCGGCGTCGGTGGGTGGCGGCTGGTCGAAGCCGTCCGTCCCGATACCGAAATCTGCCACCTGAATGAAGGCCACGCTGCCTTTGCCGTTCTGGAGCGCGCCCGCAGCTTCGCCGCGCGCCAGCATACCAGCTTCGCGGAAGCACTGTGGGCCACCCGCGCCGGGAACGTCTTCACCACGCATACGCCGGTAAGCGCGGGATTCGATCGCTTTCCCACGGCACTGCTTGCTCAATATCGCTACGCTGTGATGGGTGGGGCCGCCGACGAAATCGGCGATGCTGCGCAGGAGCTGGCCGGCTCCACACCCGACAGCGGTTTCAACATGGCCTATCTGGCGCAACGTGGTTCATTTGCCAGCTTCGGTGTGAGCGCCCTTCATGGCACCGTCAGCCGTCGAATATTCCAGTCGCTGTTCCCGCGCTGGCCGGAATCCGAAGTTCCGATTTCCCATGTGACGAATGGTATCCACGTCCCGTCCTGGGAGTCGTCGGCGGCAAACGACGTACTTTCCGGAACCACTGGCGACGCCCCCTCGCAGCCGGCGGCCGAAGGTGCCCGCACACTGGTCAACGCGATCGACGATGCAGTCCTGTGGGACATGCGTGCCCGTTCCCGTCAGCAGCTCGTGCTCCGGGTTCGGGAGCGGCTGCATTCCCATCTCATCGGGCGGGGAGAGGCGCAGACGGTGATCGCGCTTGCCGGGAGCGTGCTCGATGCGAATATCCTCACGCTCGGATTCGCCCGTCGCTTCACCGCCTATAAGCGACCCAATCTGCTGCTGCACGACCGGGCTCGTCTGGAACGCCTGCTCGGCGACGCGCGCCGCCCGGTCCAACTGGTGGTCGCAGGAAAGGCACACCCGGACGATGCCGAAGGCAAGCGAATGATCGAGGAGTGGGTGGCGTTCACCGCGCATCCGCAGCTCTGGCACCGGGTCGTCTTCCTGGAGGATTACGACATCGCCTTGGCGCAGGAATTGGTGCAGGGCGTCGACGTGTGGATCAACACGCCCCGTCGCCCGTGGGAGGCCTGCGGCACCAGCGGGATGAAGGTCCTGGCGAACGGTGGCATCAACCTTTCGGAACTCGACGGATGGTGGGCGGAGGCCTTTGCCCCCGATTTGGGCTGGGCGATCGGCAGGACACACCAGTCGGATGACGCAGCCCAGGACGCCCAGGATGCCGAAGAACTCTACACGGTGCTGGAGCAACAGGTGCTACCCGAGTTCTATGAACGGGACGCCGCCGGCATCCCGCGTGCGTGGCTCGGCCGGTTGCGGCAGAGCATAGCCACACTTGCAACCCACTTCAGTGCCAACCGCATGGTGGGCGACTATCTAACCCAGGCCTATCTGCCGGCGGCGGCAGCGCTGCAACGACGGATCGCAGAGGGGGGAACCGTCGCAAAGGAGCTTCGCGCCTGGGAACTCCGCCTGATCGACGGCTGGAAGGGTCTTCATATCGGGACCTCCGAAGTCTTGCCGACGCCGAATGGATGGTCGTTCGTCGTGCCGGTCTATCTTGGGGAAGTCGCAGCCGCCGACATCGCCGTGCAACTTTACGCCGACCCGATCGGAAGCGGGTGGCCAGAAGTTCTCTCGCTCGCGCGCGGCACCATAATCGCAGGCGCGGTAAACGGCTACGTCTACGTTGGAGAGATCGCGACGCAACGACCTCGTTCCGATTACTCCGTGCGGGTCGTGCCTTCCCATCACCAGGCCCGTCTTCCGACAGAGTTCCCTTTGATACACTGGCAAAGCTAGAACGATCCTCGAGACCGCAACGCCGCTGGCGCCACGACTGACAGGAGACGCGGTACGTACCATGAGTCCCTCGGCACCCGCCCCGGCCCGCAAAGGGATGATCATCGACCGTGACGGGCTACAGTCGCTGCTCGATCGACTTTCCGCTCGCGGCTTCGACGTTATAGGGCCGACAGTGCGTGACGGCGCGATTATCTACGATCGGATCAGCAGCGTCGATGTCATGCCAGAAGGCTGGACAGATGACCAGGACGCCGCCCGGTATCGGCTAGCGCGACGATCCGATATGGCACTGTTCGGATATGCCGTGGGTCCACACTCCTGGCGCCGCTTCCTGCAGCCGCCGGAGGAACGACTGTGGCAGGCCACCCGGCAGCAAGTGGGACTCACGATACATACAACGGCGGTGCCATCCGCCCCATACGCTTTCATTGGCGTGCGCGCCTGCGAGCTTCGGGCGATATCGATCCAGGATCGCGTGTTCCTGGAAGGACCGCATCCCGACCGACGCTACGCCGAGCGGCGTCGGGGCGCGTTCATCGTCGCAGTCAACTGCACGGAGGCCGGTGGCACCTGCTTCTGTGCGTCCATGGGAAGCGGACCACGCGCCGCCGATGGGTTCGATCTCGCCCTGACCGAGTTGATCGACGCGAACGGTCATCGCTTTCTGCTGGAAGTCGGCACCGACGCGGGTGCCGCGTCGGTCGAAGACCTCCCGTCCCGTGATGCCGACGCCGGCGCACTGGTGGCAGCCGAGGAGGCGACCGCGCGTGCCGCCGCTGGAATGCGACGAAAAATGGCGACGGCGGGACTGAAGGAGTTGCTGCAGGCGAATCCCGAGCATCCGCACTGGAGCGAAGTTGCCGAACGCTGCCTTGCCTGCGCGAACTGTACGCTCGTGTGCCCGACCTGCTTCTGCAGCACGGTGGCCGACTATACCGACTTGCGCGGCCACGAGGCGGACCGGGTGCGGCGTTGGGACTCCTGCTTCGCCGCAGATTTCTCCTCCATCCACGGCGGCCCGGTGCGCGCGAGCCGACGTGCGCGCTATCGGCAGTGGATGAGCCACAAGTTGGCACACTGGATCGACCAGTTCGACATCTCAGGCTGCGTTGGCTGCGGGCGCTGCATCACCTGGTGCCCTGTCGGCATCGATATAACGGTCGAAGCCGCAGCGATCCGCGCGGCGCCGCCGCGGCCGGCCGCAGGGGAAGGAGACGACGATGGAAATGCTTGAGAGCATGCTGCTGGCCCATCCCTTCCTGGCTGGCATGGACCCTGGCTTCGGTCACCTGCTGTTCGGCTGCGCTCGGAACCTCCGTTTCGCACCAGGGACGTTTCTCTTTCGTGAGGGTGAATCCGCCGACGAGTTCTACCTGCTCCGCGAGGGGCGAGTAGCACTTCAGTTGCACATCCCAGGGCGCTCGCCTCTGGTCATCGCTACGCTTGGCGACGGCGATCTGGTTGGTGCCTCCTGGCTGGTTGCCCCGTATCGCTGGTCCTACGACGCCCTTGCCACGGCACCGACGCGCGCCTTTGGACTCAATGCGGCCTGCCTGCGCGAGAAGAGCGAAGTGGATCATCATCTCGGCTACGAGATGATGCGGCGCCTAGTACCGGTCATGGTCAAGCGGATGCAGGCGGCTCGGCACCAGCTGATCGACGTCTATGGACGTCCACCGACATGATCCCGGCACTCCCCCCCGATACAATGATGCCGGAACCCTGGCGCGTGCGGAGCGTCGTGCGGGAAAGTGCTGACGTGTACACCCTCGGCCTCGAGTCGCTGTCCAGCCCGGTACCGCCCTTCCTGCCCGGCCAGTTCAACATGCTGTACGCCTTCGGTGTCGGGGAAGTGCCGATCAGCCTCAGCGGGGATGCCGCCGATGTGTCAGGCTTCGTCCATACGATACGCGCCGTCGGGGCCGTAAGCACGGCGCTTTCGCAGGCCCAACCCGACAGCGTGCTGGGCCTGCGCGGGCCGTTCGGCTGCGGGTGGCCGCTGACCGAGGCAAGCGGCCACGACATCCTGATTGTCGCCGGAGGGCTCGGTCTCGCGCCCCTGCGGCCTGTCATTTATCATCTCCTGGCGCACAGCGAGCATTTCGGCCGGATCACAATCCTGCACGGGAGCCGCAGCCCCGCTGAGATCCTGTTCCGCAGCGAACTGGCGATGTGGCAGACGCGGCCCGACGTCTCGGTCGCCATCACGGTCGATCACGCGGATCCCACGTGGCACGGCCACGTCGGCGTCGTTCCCGCCCTTGTCGAGAGGGCGGTATTCGATCCCCCGGGCACCATCGCGTTTGTCTGCGGACCGGAAGTGATGATGCGCTTCTCCGCCGCTGCTCTGCTCGCCGCGGGAGTCGGGGCCAATCGCATTCATGTGTCGATGGAACGCAACATGAAATGCGCGATCGGCCTCTGCGGCCATTGCCAGTTCGGGGCTGACTTCGTCTGCCGCGACGGACCCGTGCTGCCCTACGACCGCATCGCGAAGCGGCTCGCGGTGCCGGAGCTCTGAGAGATGGCGGTGCGCGATCGCCCAACGCTTGCGGTCTGGAAATTCGCCTCCTGCGATGGTTGTCAGCTATCGTTGCTGGACTGCGAGGAGAGCCTGCTCACCCTGGCCGGCCAACTCGATATCGCATATTTCGTCGAAGCCTCCAGCGCATTCCGGGCCGGACCATATGACCTGTCGCTTGTGGAAGGCTCCATCACGACAGCCGCAGATGCCGAACGCATCCGCAGCGTACGCGCATGTTCGCACCGCCTCGTGACTATCGGCGCTTGCGCGACCGCCGGTGGAATCCAGGGCCTGCGCAACTTTGCCGACGTGAGAGACTTCGTCGCCGCTGTCTATGCGTCTCCTGAGTATATTCGGACACTGGCAACATCGACGCCCATTGCCGCCCATGTACCCGTGGATTTCGAGCTACGGGGTTGCCCGATCGACAAGCACCAGTTGCTGGAGGTGATCTCGGCCTTCCTTGCCCGTCGCAAACCGGACCTCCCCGAGGACAGCGTGTGCACGAGCTGCAAGCGTGCGGGTATCCCTTGCGTGATGGTTACGCACGGAACGCCATGCCTCGGCCCAGTCACCCATGCGGGATGTGGCGCTCTTTGTCCGGCCTACGCCCGCGGTTGCTATGGCTGCTTCGGGCCTGCCGAGCAGGCGAACACGGCATCGCTGTCCCGAGCCTGGAATGCGCTTGGCACCGATCGCCGGACGCTTCACCGTGCGTTTCGCAGTTTCAATGCGGCGGCGGATCCGTTCCGAATGGAGAGTGAGGCACATGCCGACCCGGACCATCCGCGTTGACTACCTGACCCGCGTGGAGGGAGAGGGCGCACTCGAACTCGATATCCGCGACGGCGCTGTTGCCGGTGTCAGGCTCTCGATTTTCGAGCCGCCGCGCTTCTTCGAAGCGTTGCTTCGCGGTCGCGACTGCGCAGAGGCACCGGACATCACCGCACGAATTTGTGGAATCTGTCCGGTCGCCTACCAGATGAGTGCCGTTCATGCGATTGAAGACGCCCTCGGGATTGCCGTGAATGGTCAGCTGCGTGCCCTGCGGCGCCTGCTGTATTGCGGCGAATGGATCGAGAGCCACGCCTTGCACATCGTGCTGCTGCATGCCCCCGACTTCCTGGGCTTCCCCGACGCCATCCATATGGCAGAAGCCCACGGCGAGGCGGTACGCCGCGGCTTGGCGCTGAAACAGGCGGGCAATGCGCTGCTGCGCCTGCTCGGTGGCCGGGAAATCCATCCCGTGAACGTCAGGGTCGGGGGCTTCTACCGCGTGCCGAGTCGCGGCGAACTGCTCGGGCTGGTGGCGACTCTGACCGAGGCGCACGAGCACGCGATCGCACTGGCGCGCTGGGTCGCGACGTTTCGGCTCCCCGAATTCGAGCGGGACTACGAATTCGTCTCGCTCCGTCATCCCGATGAATACCCGTTCAATGAGGGGCGCATCGTCTCCACGCTCGGGTTAGACATTGCCGTTGTCAACTACGAATCGGCCTTCCAGGAGCGACAGGTAGCCTACTCGACGGCATTGCAATCGTCGTTGCGGGCACGAGGCAGCTATCTCGTCGGGCCGCTCGCGCGGTTCAACATCAATTTCGATCGTCTGGGGAGTTATGTACAGGCATTGGCCGATGAACTCGGTCTGCGGCCAGGATGCCGCAATCCATACCACAGTATCATCGTGAGAGCGATCGAGGTCGTCTTCGCCTGCGAGGAGGCGCTGCGGCTTATCGCGGCATATGATCCGCCTGCAACGCCGGCGGTGGCGATGACGCGTCGGGCCGGCATCGGCATGGGCTGCACTGAGGCACCGCGAGGCATCCTGTATCACCGCTACGTTCTCGATGAAGACGGCGCCATCCGGGAAGCGCGGATCGTTCCGCCGACTTCGCAGAATCAGGCGGTGATCGAAGACGATCTTCGCGCCGTGGCGACGCGCGAT